>NZ_JBJZOG010000023.1:0-79381 GCF_047200535.1 Micromonospora mangrovicola
GGCGGAAAGGAGTCACGGGCCATGGCAGTCCAGCTCGACGCCCGTCCGCCGGTCAGACCGGCGCACCGCATCGCCCGCCTCGGCCGGGGCGCCCGGCTCAGCAGGTTCGACGCGAAGTACTCGCCCTACCTGTACATCGCCCCGTTCTTCCTGATCTTCGGGGTCTTCGGGCTCTACCCGCTGGCGTACACGTTCTGGGTCTCGCTGCACGACTGGGACCTGCTCGGCGCCGGGCACCCGTACGTCGGGTTCGACAACTACAGCCAGCTCCTGGCCGATCCGGACTTCTGGCACTCGGTGGTCAACACCCTCGGCATCTTCGTCATCTCCACCGTGCCGCAGCTGCTCGCGGCGCTCTGGCTGGCCAGCCTGCTCAACCGCCGGCTCCGGGCCCGCACCAGCTGGCGGATGGCGGTGCTGATCCCGAACGTCACCTCCACCGCCGCGGTGGCCATCGTCTTCGGGGTGCTCTTCGGCCGCGAGTTCGGCATGGTCAACTGGCTGCTCGACCACGTCGGCATCGACGCGATCGACTGGAAGGCGAACCGGATCGCCTCCTGGGTGGCCATCTCGACCATGGTCGACTGGCGGTGGACCGGCTACAACGCGCTGATCTTCCTGGCCGCCATGCAGGCCATCCCGCGCGACCTCTACGAATCCGCCTCGATCGACGGTGCGAGCCGATCGCGGCAGTTCTGGTCCATCACCGTGCCACTGCTCAAGCCGACGATCATCTTCGCGGTCATCATCTCCACGATCGGTGGCCTCCAGCTCTTCACCGAGCCCCGACTCTTCAACTCCGGTACCAACGCGATCCGCGGCGGCCCGCTGCGCGAGTCGCAGACGGTGACCATGTACATGTTCGAGAACGCCTTCGCGCCGCACTACAACTTCGGCTACGGCTCGGCGATCGCCTGGCTGCTGTTCGCGCTGATCGCGGTGGTCGCGGCCGGCAACGTCCTGCTGCTGCGCCGGCTCGGCGGCGGCAACCGCAAGGAGATCTCCCGATGACCCGCCTCTGGTCCGCCGGCCGGCTCACCTACCTGGCGCTGGCCCTCACGGCCTTCCTGTCGATCTTCCCGATCTACTGGATGTTCGTGGTGGCCAGCCGGACCAGCGACGCCATGGGCCAGGTCCCGCCCCCGGTCACCCCGGGCGGCAACCTGGGCGCCAACCTCGCCGAGCTGTTCGAGAACACCGACGCCTACTTCCTCACCGGTCTGATCAACTCGGCGATCGTGGCCGGCACGGTCACCTTCTCCGTGGTCCTCTTCTCGACGCTGGCCGGGTTCGCCTTCGCCAAGCTCCGGTTCCGGGGACGCAACGCGCTGCTGCTGTTCATCGTCGCCACCATGATGGTCCCCACCCAGCTCGGCGTGATTCCGCTGTACCTGCTGATGACCAAGCTGAACTGGAACGACCGGCTGCCCGCCGTGATCGTGCCGGCGCTGGTCACCGGCTTCGGCGTGTTCATGATGCGCCAGTACGCCGGCCAGGCCGTCAGCACCGAACTGATCGAGGCCGCCCGGGTGGACGGCTGCAACACCGCGCGGATCTACTGGAACGTGGTCCTGCCGGCGCTGCGCCCGGCCGCCGCGGTGCTGGGCCTGCTCACCTTCATGACCACCTGGAACGACTTCCTCTGGCCGTACGCGGTGCTGAACGACCCGGAGAACCCGACCGTGCAGCTCTCGCTACGGGCCCTGTCCGACGGCTACTACCAGGACATGTCGCAGGTGTTCACCGGCACGGCCATCGCCACCCTGCCCCTGCTGCTGGTGTTCGTCGTCTTCGGCCGCCAGATCATCGGCGGCATCATGGAAGGCGCGGTCAAGGCGTGAGCGCGAGGAGCGAGCCGGGCCTGCGAGCCCCGCAGTCGCGAACGAAAGAAGGCACCGCGTGAGCGCGAGGAGCGAGCCGGGCCTGCGAGCCCCGCAGTCGCGAGCGAAAGAAGGCACCGCGTGACCGTGAGCAAGCTCCGGTTCCCCGAGAACTTCGTCTGGGGGGCGGCCACCGCCGCGTACCAGATCGAGGGCGCCGCCCGGGAGGACGGTCGCGGCCCGTCCATCTGGGACACCTTCAGCCGTACGCCGGGCAGGGTGTTCCAGGGACACACCGGCGACGTAGCCTGCGACCACTACCACCGGTACGCCGACGACGTGGCGCTGATGGCGGACCTGGGGCTGGCGGCGTACCGGTTCTCGATCGCCTGGCCCCGGATCCGGCCCGACGGCACCGGTCCGGTCAACCCGCGCGGCCTGGACTTCTACGACCGGCTGGTGGACACCCTGCTGGGCCGGGGCATCGACCCGTTCGTCACGCTCTACCACTGGGACCTGCCGCAGGCCCTGGAGGACCAGGGCGGCTGGACCGCACGAGAGACCGCCGAGCACTTCGCCGACTACGCGGTCGCCGTTTACCGGCGGCTCGGGGACCGGGTGCGCACCTGGACCACGCTCAACGAGCCGTGGTGCTCGGCGTACCTGGGCTACGGCAACGGGGTGCACGCGCCCGGCCGCCGGGACGCCGGGGCGGCGTTCCGTGCGGTACACCATCTGCTGCTCGGCCACGGCCTGGCCAGCCGGGCGCTGCGTGCGGCCGGCGCGGAGGTCCTGGGGATCACGCTCAACCTGGGTGACGTGCAGCCGGCGGACGGCGACAGCGCGGCGGACGCCGCCGCGGTGCGGCTGGTCGACGGCCTGCAGAACCGGATCTTCCTGGATCCGCTGACCGGCGCCGGTTACCCCGACGACGTGCTGGCCCACGTGCGCCGGACGGTCGAGCCGGACTTCATCCGGGACGGGGACGAAAAGGTGATCGCCGCGCCGATCGACCTGCTCGGGATCAACTACTACTCGCCCACCTACGTGGCGGGCCGGACGGACGGCGCGGGCAGCAGCGCGTACCCGGGCACTGCGGGCAGCGTCGAGTTCCTGCCGCCGGTCGGGCCGCTGACCGACATGGGCTGGATGATCGAGCCGGCCGGCCTCACCCGGCTGCTGGAGCGGGTGGCCGCCGACTACCCGGGGCTACCGATGGTCATCACGGAGAACGGCGGCGCGTTTCCCGACGGCGTGCCGGACGCCGGGGACCGGGTGGCCGACACCGACCGGGTCGGCTACCTCGACGGGCACCTGCGGGCGGCGCACGAGGCCATCTCCCGTGGGGTGGACCTGCGGGGTTATCTCGTATGGTCATTGCTGGACAACTTCGAATGGGCCGAGGGTTACCGGAAGCGGTTCGGGATCGTCCACGTCGACTACCTGACCCAGCGGCGCACACCGAAGGAGAGCGCCCGCTGGTACCAGGAGGTGATCGCCCGCAACGGGCTGTGACGAGGTGGTGGTAACGGGGATGACGACGGCACAACGGCCGACCCTGGAGGCGGTGGCCAAGCGGGCAGGTGTGTCCCGGGCGACGGTCTCCCGGGTGGTCAACGGTTCCACCACGGTCGCGGAGTCGATCCAACAGGCGGTCCGCCGGGCGGTCGAGGAGCTCGGGTACGTCCCGAACCTCGCCGCCCGCAGCCTGGTCACCCAACGTACCGACTCGGTCGCGCTGGTGATGCCCGAGGCGGCCACCCGCGTCTTCTCCGACGACCAGGTCTTCCCGGGGATCATCCGCGGGGCGGCCCAGGAGCTGGAGGCGGCGGACAAGCAGCTGGTGCTGATGCTGGCCGGCTCGCCGGCCGGGCACGAGCGGGTCGAGCGGTACACCACCGGCCGGCACGTCGACGGGGTGCTCTTCGCCTCGCTGCACGGCGCGGACCCGCTCCCCGGCAGGCTGGCCCGGCTGGGTATCCCGGTGGTGTGCAGCGGTCGGCCGCTGGACGGCGCCGAGGTGCCGTACGTGGACGTCGACCACGTCGGCGGGGTCACCCGTGCGGTGCGGTACCTGATCGAGGGTGGCCGGCGGCGGATCGCCACCATCGCCGGCCCGCAGGACATGGTCGCCGGCATCGAGCGCCTGGAGGGCTACCGGAACACGGTCACCGCGGCGGGCCTGCCGGTGATGGTCGCGTACGGCGACTTCACCCGGGAGTCCGGCGCCGCGGCGATGCGGCACCTGCTCGCCGCCCACCCGGACCTGGACGCGGTCTTCGCCGCCTCCGACCTGATGGCGCACGCCGCGCTGCGTACCCTTCGGGAGGCGGGGCGGCGGGTGCCGCAGGACGTCGCCGTGATCGGCTTCGACGACATCGAGACGGCGGCGTACACCGAGCCGCCGCTGACCACCATCCGGCAACCGATTGTCGAGCTGGGCCGCGCGATGACCCGGCAGCTGCTCCGGATCGCGGCGGGCGAGCAGGTCGAGCTGGCGCTCATGCTGCCGACCGAACTGGTCGTCCGCGAGTCGGCCTGAGGTGCACAGGGGGCCGCTTGACGCCTCCGGTGGCCGCGGTTAAACACCTCGCGGCCGGACCCGGGGGCGGGCTAGGGTCGGCCGGTGCCGTCGATCCGCCCCGCACACCTCGACGACGCGACCGCCGTGGTGGGGTTGCGCGCGCTGGTCTACCCGTACCTCGTGCAGGGGGTCGAGGGCACCCGGCAGGCGATCGCCGCCACCCCCCGCAACCGCCGCATCCTGGTGGCGGAGGTCGACGGCGCGGTGGTCGGCTGGGTGTCGGCGTACGCCACCGGCACGGCCGGCGAGGTCTCGCTGCTGCACGTGCACCCCGAGCAGCGGGGGCGTGGGCTCGGCACCGCCCTGCTGACGGCTGCGCTGGACCATCTCGGCACGCTCGGGGTCGACCGGATCCGGGCCTGGGCGCTGGAGGGCTCGCTGGATTTCGCCCGGGCGCACGGCTTCACCCCCAGCCGAGCGGTCCGCTACGCCGCGCTGGACCTGCGCGAGCTGCCGCCGATGCCGCCGGTTCCGCCCGGCGTCGAGCTGCTCCCGATGGACACCCTCGAGCTCTCCGCGTTGCACGCCGCGCACGTCGCGGCGAGCGCCGACGAGCCGGGTGACGTCCCGGTCAGCCCGCTGTCGTACGACGACTGGCGGGCGAGCATCTGGGACAACCCGGACGCGGCCCGGTCGGCGAGCACCGCCGCAGTGGTGGACGGGGCACCGGTGGCCCTGGCCGAGCTGCTGCGGGACGGGCACCGGGTCTGGTCGGACATGACCGCGACGCTGCCCACCCACCGGGGACGGGGGCTGGCCCGACTGGCCAAGCTGGCGGCGCTGCACCGGGCCCGGGCGGCCGGCGCGACCGCGGCGTACACCTCGAACGACGAGGCGAACGCCCCGATGCTGGCGGTCAACACCCGGCTCTGCTACCGGCCGGTGGCCACCCAGTGGTCGTGCCTGCGCGCCGGGGGCGACCGGTGACCGAGGCTGCGATCCGACCCGCCCGCCCCGAGGACGCGCCCGGTGTCGTGGCGCTGCGCACGGTCGTCCATCCGTACCTGGTGCGCGGGGTCGAGTCGACCCGGCGGATGATCGCCCATCCGCCGCCCGGGGAGGACTGGACCGCCTGGGTGGCCGAGGTGAACGGACGGGTGGTCGGCTGGGTGTCGGCGTACCGGAACAGCCAGACCTCGGAGCCGGACGTGGGAGAGATCTCCACCCTGCACGTGCACCCGGCGTACCGGCTCCGGGGAACCGGCACCGCGCTCCTGGAGGCCGCGCTCGACCGGCTGCGCGTCATCGGCGCCCGGCGGGTGCTCACCTGGTCCCAGCCCGGGTCCCTGCCGTTCGCCCGCCGGCACGGCTTCACGCCCAGCCGGGAGCTGCGCTACTCCGCGCTCGACCTGCGGCCCACCCCGCCGATGCCCGGGCCGGCGCCGGGCGTACGGCTGCTTCCGGCCGCCGGGGTGGACCCGCGCCGCATCCACCGGGTGGACGCCGAGGCGTCGCTGGACGAACCGGGCGATGTTCCGACGGACGCCATGGGCTACGACATCTGGCACCACGAGGTCTGGGACAACGCGGGGCTGGACCGGGAGGCCAGCACGGTGGCCGAGGTGGACGGCGAGCTGGCCGCGGTCAGCCTGGTCAAGCGGGACGGCGACCGGATGTGGTCGGCGTTCACCGGCACGGTGCCGAGGCACCGGGGTCGCGGCCTGGCCGGGCTGGTCAAGCGGGCCGCGCTGCACCGGGCCGCGCTCGGCGGGGCCCGCGTCGCGTACACCTCCAACGACGGGGCGAACGCGCCGATGCTGGCGGTCAACGCCCGGCTCGGCTACCGGCCGGTGGCCACCCAGTGGTCCTGCCTCCGCGAACTCGGCTGAGCTCGGCCGGACGGGCGGGGTCAGCCGGCAGCGGCGACCCGCGTGGCGACGGCGTACGTGTCCGCGCCGAACAGCACCAGCCGGGCCTCGGTGACCTGCGCCGGGGCGGCGGCGTGCAGCACGGCCAGCGCCTGGCGCACGGCGTCGTCGACCGGCCAGCCGTAGATTCCGGCGGAGATCAGCGGAAAGGCGACCCGCGCCGCGCCCAGCTCGTCGGCGACCCGCAGGCTGTTGGCGTAGCAGTCGCGCAGCAGCGCCGACCGGTCCTCCCTCGCGGAGTAGACCGGGCCGGCGGTGTGCACCACCCAGCGGGCCGGCAGGTTGCCGGCGGTGGTGGCGACGGCCTGCCCGGTCGGCAGGCCCCGGCCGTACCGGGAGGCGCGCAGCGCCCGGCACGCTTCGAGGATCGCCGGGCCTCCCTTGCGGTGGATCGCGCCGTCCACCCCGCCGCCGCCGAGCAGCGAGGAGTTCGCGGCGTTGACGATCACGTCGACCGGCTGCGCGGTGATGTCTCCCTCGATCAGGACGGTCTCCATGTCACCCCTCCTCGACGGACTGGCCGAGCGACCGGCGGGCCAGCAGGGTGGCCCCGGCGACGGCGGCCGGCATGACCAGCACCGCGCCGAGCGGGATCAGGAAGCAGACGAAGACGGCCACCCCGAAGCCCAGCGCGGTCGGCCGGTCCGCCCTGAGCAACGAACGGCGGTCCGGCAGCCGCAGGCCGCGCCGGTAGAAGGGCGCGCCGACCAGTTCCAGGGCGAGGAACCAGCCACCCACCAGCGCGCCGACCACCGGGACGACCGTCTGGCCGACCACCGGGATGAAGCCGGCCGCGAAGAGGGGTACGCCGACCAGCACGGAGATCGCCACCAGCCGCAGCGAGTCGGCGATGCTGTGCCGTAGCGAGGCCCAGAACGGCACCTCGACAGCGCCGGGGGTGCCGCCCAGCCGGTCCTCGACCCGCTCGGAGATCTTCTCGTAGAACGGGTCGCCGATGGCCAGCGTGACCGCGGTGAAGGTGAGCACCCCGAGCAGCGCGGCCAGGCCCACGACGGCCAGCCCGGCGAACACCCGGATCAGCCCCCGCCACGTCCCCGACCAGTCGTCGGCGAACGGGGTGACCAGCGCGGCCAGGTCGTCCACGAAGTACAGCAGGGTGGCGAAGGCGGCCACGAAGAGCGCCCCGGAGAGCAGCGCCGGCACGATCCCGAGCAGCATCAGCCCGGGGCTGCGGACGTAGAGGGCGAGGCCGCGTAGCAGCAGTCCGGCACCAGCGAGGAAACGGGTGGCGGCGCCGGTGGCCAGCGCGACGAGGCGGGAGGCGGCGCCGGTGGCCGGCGCGACGAGGCGGGAGGCGGCGCCGGTCACCGGCGCGGCGGGGCGGGGTACGTCCACGGCCCGCAGCCTAGTGTCGGCGCGCCGCCCGCGCCGGTCCGTGGGGCAGGCGGGTCCTGTCCGCCACGGGAGGCGCCGACCGGGGACCCTTCCCTACACAATGGGCGGGTGCGTGCGTCCCGGCTGATCTCGTTGGTCCTGCTGCTCCAGTCGCGGGAGACGATGACCGCGGCCGAGCTGGCCCGGGAGCTGGAGGTCTCCGAGCGCACCGTCTACCGGGACGTGCTGGCGCTCTCCGCGGCCGGGGTGCCGGTGTACGCCGACCGGGGCCGGTCCGGCGGCTACCGCCTGCTCGGCGGCTACCGGACCCGGCTCACCGGGCTGACCCGCGACGAGGCGGAGGCGCTCTTCCTGGCCGGGCTGCCCGGGCCGGCCGGCGACATGGGGCTGGCCGACGCGGTGGCCGCCGCCGAGCTGAAGGTGCTCGCCGCGCTGCCGCCGAGCCTGCGGGACGCGCCGGCCCGGACCGGGCAGCGGTTCCACCTGGACGTGCCGGGCTGGTTCCGGGAGTCCACCCCGCCCCCGTGGTTGGCCGTGCTGGCCCGCGCGGTCTGGCGGGACCGGGTGGTCGAGCTGCGCTACCGGCGCGGCGAGCGGGAGGTGATCCGGACGGTCGAGCCGTACGGGCTGGTGCTGAAGAGCGGCGTCTGGTACATGGTCGGCCGGGTCGGCGACGGGTGGCGGACCTACCGGGTGGACCGGGTAATCGGGGTCGCGGCGGGCGAGGACACCTTCGACCGGGAGGAGGGCTTCGACCTGGGGGCGTACTGGCGGGAGCAGGCGGAGGCGTTCCTGCGCGGCATGCTGCGCGCCGAGGTCCGCGTCCGGTTGAGCCCCACCGGCCTGCGTACGCTGCGGCACGTGGCGGAGGCCCCCTTCGCGTACGAGGAGGCGGTGGCCGGGGCGGGCGAACCCGACGGGCAGGGGTGGGTGGTGACCCGGCTGCCCGTCGAGTCCGTCCCGGTGGCGTACGACGTGCTGTTGCGGCTCGGTCCGGAGGTCGAGGTGCTGGATCCGCCGGAGCTGCGGGCGCGCTTCGCCGAGGCGGCCCGCCGCTCCGCCGCCCGCTACGCCGACGTGCCGGGAGCCGTCCCGGGCGACCCGACGCCGGGGGCCGGTCAGCGGTAGCCGGTGTCGTCCGCGGGTTTGCCGGGCTTGACCACCTCCGCGTGGTAACGCCCCCAGTCCGGGCGGGTGCCGTCGAGGTCAGTGAAGCCGTACACCTGCGCGAGGCCGCCGCTGTCGAGGGACTCGCCGTTCCAGCGGGCCCGGTCCGGGTCGGCGGCCAGGGCGGCCACCGCGCGGCCGACGAAGGCCGGCGTCTCCGACATGACGAAGTGCGGCTCCTTCACCGCCCCGTCGCGCCAGTTGGCCTCGGTGACCCCGAAGTGCTCCAGCATCGCCTCCGAGCGCAGCCAGCCGGGGGTGAGCGCGACCGCCGTGCTCCCGTACGGCTCCAGCTCGTGCGCCTGGGTGAAGGCGAGCCGGTTCACCGACACCTTGGCCAGGTCGTAGAAGACCGAGAGCCGGTACGTGTCGTCGTTGTAGTCCTTGGTGCCGTCGCCGATCTCCACGACCAGGCCGCCCGGGTTGCGGATCAGCAGCGGCAGCGCGAAGTGGCTGGTGATGATGTGGGTGTCGACGGCCAGCCGGAGGGTGCGGAACCCGGCGTCGAGGGGCTGCGCCCAGACCGGTTTCTCCCAGGTGATCAGCGGGTCGGCGCCCCAGATGTCGTTCACCAGCACGTCCAGCCGGCCCTGCTCGGCGTCGATCCGCTCGACCAGGCGGCGTACCTGGTCGGGGTCGAGGTGGTCGACGGCGAGGCCGATGCCGGTGCCGCCGGCCGCGGTGACCAGCTCGGCGGTCTCCTCGATGGTCTCCGGCCGGTCCATCTCCGAGCGGTGCTCGCGGGTGGTCCGGCCGGTGGCGTAGACGGTGGCCCCGGCGGCGCCGAGCTGGACGGCGATCTGCCGGCCGGCGCCCCGGGTCGCGCCGGCGACGAGCGCGATCTTCCCTGTCAGCGGTTTCGTCATGCCACCCACCGTGGCACCGATACCTGACAGCCGAAGTCCGGTTTTGCGGCTGATCCGGATCAGCCATCATGGCCGGCATGCACCTGCTGCTCTCCGGGATCGTCGGCTCGGTCGCCTACGGCCTGGCCGGCCCCGGTTCGGACGTGGACCGGATCGGGGTCTTCGCCGCGCCCACGGTCGCCTTCCACGGCCTGCACCCGCCCCGCGAGTCGGTGGTCACCACCAACCCGGACGTGACGTTCCACGAGGCCGGCAAGTACTGCCGCCTGGCGTTGAGCGGCAACCCCACCGCCACCGAGCTGATGTGGCTCCCCGACGACTGCTACGAGACCCGTACGGAGCTCGGCGAGCGGCTGGTCGCCCTCCGCTCCGCCTTCCTCAGCGCGCCCCGGGTCCGGGACGCCTACCTCGGCTACGCCGGCCAGCAGTTCCGCAAGCTGACCGCCCGCGACTCCTCGGTGGGTGGGCGGCGGCGTTCGGCGAAGCACGCCCGGCATCTGGCCCGGCTGCTGCACCAGGGGCGCCTGCTCTACGCCACCGGGGTGCTGGAGATCCGGCTGGCCGACCCGCAGTGGTTCCGGGCGTTCGGCGAGCGGGTCGCGGGCGGCGCGCTCGACGAGGCCGAGGCGCTGGTCGCGGCGGCCGAGCGGGACTTCGGCCGGATCCGCACGCCACTGCCGGACCGGCCGGACGAGGAGACCGTGGAGCGCTGGCTGCTCGCCGTCCGCGCCGCGCACCTGCCGGACTGACCGGTCACCGCACGTCGAACCGGTTGGCCTCCGGTTCGGCCAGGGTGGTGTGCACGCCGTCCGATGCGCTCAGTCGACCAGGCGGACGCGGACCCGGCGGTTGGCCCGGCCCTTGCTCTCCACCTTGACCACCTGGACCTTGCCGATCTGGGCGGTGGAGGCGACGTGGGTGCCCCCGTCGGCCTGCACGTCCAGCCCGACGATGTCCACGATCCGGACCTCCTGTTCGTCCGGCGGGATCAGGTTGGACTGGGTACGGATGATGTCCGGCAGGGCCAGCGCATCGGTCCGGGGCAGCACCCGGACGGCGACCGACCGGTCGGCGGCCACCTCGGCGTTGACCAGTTCCTCGATCCGGCTCTTGAAGTCCGGCGGCACTTCGGGAAGGTTAAAGTCCATCCGGGCCTCGCCGGGCTCCATGTTGCCGCCGGTGACCAGCGCGCCGAAGTCGCGGAAGACCACTCCACAGAGCACGTGCAGTCCGGAGTGGGTACGCATCAGCATGGTCCGCCGGCCATCCTCGACCGCGCCGGTGACGGCGGTGCCGACCGGCGGCACCGGGTCACCCTCGGCCGGGATGAGCCACAGGTCGTCGCCCTTGCGGGTGCCCACGATCCGGGTCTGCGACCCCTGCCAGAGCAGTACCCCGTGGTCCGGCGGTTGTCCGCCGCCACCCGGGTAGAAGGCCGACCGGTCCAGCACGATGCCCTGCTCGGGATCGGCCGCCAGCACCGTGCACGCCCACTCCCGCAGGGTGGGGTCGGCGAGATCGAGGCGGTGCGTACGGCCGTGGTGTGTGACGCCCATGGACAGCGACGTTACCCGTTGAGGAACGTCGAGATCCGCTCCCGCAGGTCGGCGCGTTCCGTCCAGAGCACGCCCGGCCGGTCGTACACGTGCAGGGTGGCGTGCGGGAGCGCGGCGGCCAACTGCTCGGCGACCCCCACCGGGTGCAGGTCGTCGCCGGCGCAGGCGATGACCAGCGCCGGCGCGGTGACCGCGCCGAGCGCGCCGGCGTCGCGCAGCGGTGCCTGCTCCGGCAGGCTGGCCAGCCCCGGCGCGAGTCCGTCGCGGAGCAGCTGATCCAGCCGTTGCCGCAGGTAAGCCCAGCCGGCCGGGGTGTTGCGGACCGACGGCGGCAGCTCCAGCGACACCACGTCGGCCAGCGCCGACGCGTCCCCGTCGCCCACCGCGTCCAGCAGGTCGGTCAGCCGGGCCCGGGCCACCTCGCCACGCGGGGTGTCCAGCACGGCGGGAAGGAAGAAGACCAGCTTCTCGAAGCGTTCCGGGCTCTCGGCGAGCAGCCGGCAGAGCGCGCCCGCGCCGAGGCTGGCCCCGAAGGCCCGGGTGGCACCGTCCAGGTCGGCGATCGACCGCAGGTCACGGGCCAGGTCCAGATAGCTCCACGGGCCGGGCGGCGAATCGGAGCGACCGTGCCCGCGGAACTGGAAGAAGACCTTCCGCCCGGTTACCGCGCTGCCGAACGGCCGGGTGGTGGCGATACCGTTGCCCAGCCCGTGCGCGAACACCGTCACCGGCTCACCGACGCCGGTGACCAGGCGTTCGAGCCGTACACCGTGCGGGGTGGCGACCAGCTCGGTCTCCGGTTCGGGCAGGGCCGGCCGGCCGGTGCGGGGTGCCCCGGGACCGGGCCCCCAGGTGCGGGGGCCGCCGTCCGGCGGCGGCGGCCAGCGGAAGCTCCTCACCAGAAGCCCCGGCCGTCGTGCAGGTCACGCAGCCCGACCCGGACGTCCAGCAGGTAGATCAGGGCCGCCGCGATGCCGACCAGGCCGAAGATGCTCAGCGCCCCGCCGAACCCGAAGAACGGCAGCGTCAGCAGCATGCAGACCGCCAGGATCGCGATCCAGGCGCCCTTGGGCAGGGTGCCGATCGCAGGGAACGCGTCGGAGCGCTGGGTGATCGCGTGCACCAACGCCACTCCCTCGATGACCAGGGCGAAGACGAGCAGGATCAACTCGATCACGTAGCGGATTTCGAACGCGAAGATCGGCGCGGCAATGGCCATGTCGGCAAGCTTATGCCGAGACCCCGGAAACGTCCGACAGGACGCTGTCCGGGGTCTCGGTCCAGGATCGACTCACTCGGCGGTGGGGCGGGTCCGCTTCGTGGCCTTCGGCAGCTTGGCCGACGGGGTGGCGGGCTTCGCGGCCGCGGCCTTGGCGGCGGTGGCCTTGGTGGCCCGGGTCCGCTTCACGGCAGCCGGCTTGCTCTCCACGGCCTCGGCCACCTCGGCCGGGGACGGCGCCTCGGCCGGCTTGGCGGCCGGCGGGATCTCGGTCGCCTCGATGTCGGCGTTCACCGTGTCGACGGCCTCCAGCACGCCGACCCCGACGACCCGCTCACCACGCGCGACCAGCTCGGCGTAGGTGGCCAGGGCGCGGGCCTGCGCCGCCTGGGCACCGGCCAGGGCCCGCCCCTGCGCGGCCTGGGCGCTCGCCATCACGGCGGCGGCGTTGCGGGTCGCGGCCTCGCGGAGCTTGTCCAGGTCGAGGTCGGACGGGACGCCCTTCTCCCGCAGCCCGGTCGCGGTCCGGTTGGCGGTCTTCAGCGTCTCGGTCGCCTTCTGGCGAAGCTCGACGCCGGTGACGACGGCCTTGCCACCGAACTCGGCGACGACCCGGTTGCCGAGGTCGCCGACCGCCGTCGGGAGCTTGCGCAGCTGCTGGAAAGCGAGCTCGCCGGCGCCGGCGGCGGCGTAGATCGGGGCCGGAATGCGGTTGGTCTTCGGCTGGGTCATCACTTCTCCTCCTCGGCCGCGCCTGCGGCCTTGCGGACCGCCCGGCGGGCGGTCTTCTTCTCGGGGACGGCGGTGGTCGGGGCGGGAGCGGCACCCGCCTCGGTGACGGCGACCGACTCGAGGACCGCCTCGGTCGGGCTACCCTCCGGCGTCGTGGGGCCGGTCGCGGCCGGGGTGGCGGTCGCCGGGGCCTGCGGCGCGCTCCTCGGCTCCGTCGCGGTGGCCGGCGGCTCGGTGGTCGCCTGCGCCGCGGCGGTCGCCTCGGCGAGCCGGGCGTTCTCCCGGCGGAAGGTCTCGTAGATCTGGGTGAGCGACTGCCGCTGGGCCATGGTCAGCTCGGGGTCGACCGCGATCGCCGCGAGCACACCCTGCCCCTCCTTGTCGTCGAGCAGCCCGGCCCGCAGGTACATCGCCGGGGTGGAGACGCGCAGGGCGCTGGCGAGTTGCTGGAGCACCTCGGCGCTCGGCTTGCGCAGCCCGCGCTCGATCTGGCTGAGGTACGGGTTGCTGACGCCCGCCTGCTCGGCGAGCTGGCGTAGCGAAATCTTCGCGTTGCGCCGCAGGTCACGAATGAACCCGCCGACGTCGGGAAGGTCTTTACCGGTGGCCATGACTCAACGCTAGCTCGCAGTGCTAGCTCCTGCAAGCAAAGTGCTAGCCAGAGTTAGCGACGTCACCAAATGCCTGTTGCGCACCCGGTGCCCGGTCCGTACCGTGCCCCCGTGGCCAAGATCGAAGTAAACGGTGCCCAGCTCGCGTACGACGAGGCCGGTAGCGGCAGCCCGGTGGTGCTGGTGCACGCCGGCATCGCGGACCGCCGGATGTGGCGGGGCCAGGTGTCCGCGCTCGCGGCCCGGCACCGGGTGATCGTCCCCGACCTGCGCGGCTACGGGGACTCCGAGCTGCCGCCCGCCCCGTTCGCGCACCACGACGACCTGGTCGGGCTGCTCGACGCGCTGGGCCTCGACCGGGCCGCCCTGGTCGGCTGCTCGTTCGGCGGCCGGGTCGCGGTGGACACCGCGCTGGCGTACCCGGAGCGGATCTCCGCGCTGGCTCTCTTCGGCGCCCCGGTCTCCGGGAACGAGTGGTCCGAGGAGACCGAGCGGCTCTGGGAGGAGCTGGTCGGCGAGGTGGACCCGGAGGACTTCGCCGCCTCCGCCGCCGGCGAGGTCCGGTTCTGGGTGGTCGGACCGACCCGCACGCCGGGGAACGTCGACCCGGAGCTGATCCGGTTCGCCGAGGAGATGGACCGCCGGGCACTCGCCGCCGAGCTGGCGCTCAGCGCCGTCGAGGTCGGCGAGCTCGACCCGCCGGCGATCAACCGGCTGGGCGAGCTGCGCATGCCGGTGCTGGCGGGAGCCGGTGCCGACGACCTCGCGGACATCCGTCGGCTGGCCGACCGGATCGCCGCCGAGGCCCCGCACGGCGTCCGCATGCCCGACGTCCCGGACGCCGGCCACCTGCTGCCGCTGGAGAGGCCGGAACCGGTCAACGCGGCCCTGCTCGACTTCCTCTCCTGACCGCGCTCTGATCCGCTCGGGTCGCGGGAGGCCGGGCCGACCCCGGCCGGGGATGCCACAACCTGCCGCAGCCGGTGTGGATCATGCCGGGCTCGGTGCCCGTCGCGGTGGCGCCCGGGCTACCAGACCGGGCGGACCGCACCGACCGGGAGGCCGCCGCCGAGCAGCGGAACTTCGGCGTACTCCGCCAGCACCGGCGCCTCGACGCCGAGCCGGCGCAGCGCCGCGACCAGCACCGGCATCCGGGCCCGCCCGGCACCGTCATCGATCTTGAGGGCGACCGCGCCCACCCCCGGGACCGCCGCCGCGATCACACCCTCCGCGCCGATCTTCGCCAGCAGCCCGGGTACGCCCCGCATCAGCCGGGTGTCGTCGGCCTGGGTACCGCCCACCAGCTCCGGGAACGCCCGCATCGCGTCCGCCACCGTCCGCTCGACGGTGCCCGGCTCGGCGGAGACCAGCCGAAGATACGCCCGCGCCAGCCCGGTCAGTGACACGGCGAGCACCGGCGCGCCGCAGCCGTCCACCCCGACAGCCGCCGCCGGCTCCCCGGTGAACTCCTCGATCACGGCGGTCAGCCGCTGCTGGAGCGGGTGCCCGGGCCGCCAGTAGCCGTCCAGCGGCCAGCCGGCGGCCAGGCAGGTCAACAGCATCCCGGTGTGCTTGCCCGAGCAGTTCATCTGGATCCGCCGCGCCCCGCCGCCGGAGCGCAGCACCGCCTCCCGGGCCGCGTCACCGACCGGCAGCTCCGGTGGACAGTGCAGGGCCTCCTCGTCGAGCCCCGCGCGGCTGAGCAGCCCGGCGACCCGCTCCACGTGGAACTCCTCGCCCGCATGGCTGGCCGCGACCAGCGCCACGTCCGCCGGGTCGGTCAGCGGCAGCCCGGACCGGAGCATGCCGATCGCCTGCATGGGCTTGCTGGACGACCGGGGGAAGATCGGCGAGGTGACGTCCCCCGCCCCGGCCGCCAGCGCGCCGGCGGCGTCGAGCACCACCACGGAACCCCGGTGCAGGCCCTCCACGAACCCGGACCGGACCACCTCGGCGAGCGGCACGCCGCCCTCGTACGTCTTTCCCACGCAGTGGACGGTACCGACGGGCCCGACGGGCCCGGCACTCGGGTGACCAGCGACGTCGGCCGGCGCCGTACAGGGGTGCCGGGCGGTGCGTCGCTTACAGGCCGAGCAGCGACCGGGCCTCGGTGGTGGTCAGCGGCGGGCGCTGGGCGAGCTGGGCGAAGCCGACCGCGCGGGCGACCAGCTGCATGTTGGACTCGACCGGCCGCCCCTTGGCGTAGGTGACCGTGTCCTCCATGCCGACCCGCAGGTGCCCGCCGGCCGACAGCGAGGCCAGCAGCACCGGGATCGTGCTGCGGCCGATCCCGGTGGCCGAGAAGGTGGTGCCCTCCGGCAGGTCGCGCAGCATCTGCTGGGCGGCGACCAGGGTGGCGGTGGTGCCCGGCATGCCGCCCGGCACGCCCATCACGAAGTCGACGTGCACGTGCCCGCCGTGCGGCAGGCCGTACTTGCCGAGCAGGCGCTGCAGGGCGGTGAGGTGGCCGAGGTCGAAGATCTCGTACTCCGGGACGACACCCTTCTCCTGCATCCGGGTGTGCAGGTCGACGATGAACTCCCAGCGGTTCAGGAACACGTCGTCGCCGAAGTTGACCGTGCCCATGGTGCAGGAGGCCATGTCCGGCCCGGCGTCCAGCACGGCCAGCCGGTCGGCCTCCGGGTCGGTCACCGCGCCCCCGGAGGAGAGCTGCACGATCAGGTCGGTGCTCTCCCGCAGCGCGGCCACGGTCTCCCGCAGCCGGCCCTGGTCGAGGGTCGGCTTCGCCTCGTCGTCCCGGATGTGGACGTGGATCACGGCGGCGCCGAGCGCCTCGCACTCCTTGGCGGTCAGCAGCAGCTCGTCGAGGGTCACCGGCAGCGCCGGCACCTCCGCCTTCGCCGACTCTGCGCCGGTCGGGGCAACCGTGATCAACGTCCCTGTCGTCATGCCGGGATCCTAGACTGCCGACTCCCCTCCGGTCGACCGCCCGGACCCGCAGGATTCCATGAGAGAACCTCGACTGACAGGAGATTTTCCGCCGTAGGGCCTTCGGGGCGGCATCCCTTACGCAGTATCGATGGCGGCGACCGTCTCCCCCACCAGCAGTCGGGCGTCGTCGGCGACGTTGCGCTTGATCACGGCGAGGGCGATCTGGCCCAGCTCGTAGTGGTGCACCGCCGTCCCCACGAAGCCGACCGACCGGCCGTCCAGGGTCACCGGCGTGCCGGCGGGCGGCGGCTGGTCGCTGGTCACCCCGTCCAGGTGCAGCAGGACCAGACGCCGCGGCGGCCTGCCCAGGTTGTGCACCCGGGCCACCGTCTCCTGCCCCCGGTAGCAGCCCTTGTCGAGGTGCACGGCCGGGGCGATCAGGTCCACCTCGGCGGGGATGGTCCGGTGGTCGGTGTCCACTCCGGCCCGGGCCTGCCGGGCAGCCACCCGGACCGCCTCGTACGCCCACAGCCCGGCCACCGGCACGCCGGCGCCGCGCAACTCGGCCACCACCTGGGCCATCGCCTCCCGGGGCACCAGCAGGTCCACGCCGAGCGCCACCCGCCGGGCCCACCCGCCAACCGGCAGCGGCTTCACGTCGTACACCACGGTGGGCCGGGACGGCAGCTCGCCGGAGCGGAACTTCGGACCCGGCACCGCGACCACGTCGGGCGCGGCCAGCCCGGTGACCTTGAGGGTTTCGAGCGCCCCGGTGGCCTCCGGCCCGACCAGCGAGAGCAGGGCGTGGTCGGCGGTGGCGTCACGCGGCTCGACCCTGCTGAAGAAGCGCATCTTCTCCAGGTACGACAGCAGCCCGGTGGCCGCCCCGGGCTCGGTGTCCAGCCAGGTGGTCACGCCGTCGTCGACGACCAGGGCGTGCTGCTCGACGTGCCCCTGCGGGGAGAGGACCAGCAGCTCGGTGCCCTGCCAAGGGCTCAGCGCCGCGAGGTGCTGACTGGTCAGGGTGTGCAACCAGCCGATCCGCTCCTCGCCCGGCACCGCCACCACACCCCGGTGCGAGCGATCCACCAGCCCGACACCGGTGGCGAGGATGCGCTGCTCGCGCATCGGGTCGCCGTAGTGGGCGGCGACCGGGCCGACCCCGGCCGCCCGATGGGCCGGCTCGGGCTGGTCCCGGGTCTCCTCGTCGATCGCCTCGGCGGTCACCGCACCCGCGATGTCGATCATTTCCGTCCCCCGTTCTCACACTGCCCGCAGACGCCGAAGAGCGCCACGTGCCCGATGTCGACCTGGAACCCCCGCTGCGCGGCCAACCGGTCGGCGAGCGGGCGGAGCAGCTCGGGCTCGATCTCGTCGATCGCGCCGCACTCCCGACAGACCAGGTGGACGTGCTGGTGCTCGCCCGCCGCGTGGTAGGTCGGCGAGCCGTGCGACAGGTGGGTGTGGGTCACCAGGCCGAGCCGTTCCAGCAGTTCCAACGTCCGGTAGATGGTGGTGATGTTGACCCCGGCGGCCACCTCACGGACCGCCGTGTGCACCTGCTCCGGTGTGGCGTGCCCCAGCTCCATGACCGCCTGGAGGACCAGCTGCCGCTGCGCCGTCAGCCGCAGCCCACGGGAGCGGAGCAGTTCCGCGAGGAAGGATTCGGACACGCTCCGATCATAGTTCGGCCGCCGCGCCGGACCGGTCGCCGCGGTGTCACGCCACTACGCTCGGCGGTCGTGGTGGCATCGCGGGTGGCCGTGCTGGGCCGGGGCGTCGTACCGGCCGGGGAGGCGGTGCTGCGCGCCGACGACCGGGGCGTGCTGCACGGGGACGGCCTCTTCGAGACCATGCACCTGCGTGGCGGGAAGCCGTGGCTACGCGACGAGCATCTGGCCCGGCTGCGGGCCGGCGCGGCGGCGGTCGAGCTGGACCTGCCGCCCGCCGAGGCGCTGGTGGACCTGCTCGACGCGGTCCGCGCCGGCTGGCCGCCCGAGGTGGAGGGGGCGCTGCGGCTGGTCTGCACCCGAGGCCCCGAGGGCGGCGGACCGCCGACCGTCTACGCCACGCTGGGCGAGGTGCCGGCGGCGGCCCCGCGGGCCCGGCGGGACGGGGTGACGGTGGCCACCCTGCCGCTCGGGGTCGCCGCCCGGTCCCGCCCCGAGCTGGGCTGGCTGCCGGTCGGCGTGAAATCCACCTCGTACGCGGTGAGCACCGCAGCCCGCCGCTGGGCGGCCCGCGCCGGCGTGGACGACGTGCTCTGGGTCTCCACCGACGGGTACGTGCTGGAGGGGCCGAGCGCGAACGTGGTCTGGCTGAGCGGCACCACGCTGGGCACGGTGCCGGCGGCGGCCACCGGGGTACTGCCCGGGGTGACCGCCCGCCGGCTGCTCGACCATGCGGCCGAGCTGGGCCTGCGGGCCGAGGAACGGCTGGTCACCCCGGCGGAGCTGCTGGCGGCGGACGGCATCTGGCTCACTTCGTCCCTGCGCGGCCTGGCGGAGGTCCGAACGCTCGACAACACCCTGCTGCCGAGCTCACCGCGCACCCCCGCCCTCCTGACCCTGCTCGGCTTTCCGGCCACCTGACCCGCCTCCGGCGCCGAAGCCGCGCCGACCGATCACGGGGAGGCGGGTCGGGTCAGCCGGCCACCCGGACGAGACGGGCGGAGAGGTGGGGGCTGAGGGCGTGGCCCATGGCGGCCATCTCCTGGGCGTAGAGCAGGGCCCCCTCGACGATGCCGAACAGGCGGGCACCCGCGGTGACCTCCTTGGCGGTGGCGGTCCGGACCACCGCGTCGGTGGCGAACTCGATCTGAGTGCCCTTGCGCTTGCCGATGTGCAGCTCCATCACGCCGGTCGGCACGCTCATCAGGGCCTCGATCTCGTCGGTGACCCGGTCGCCGTCCAGCACCGGACGCCACCAGCCCACCTCGCGACCGGCCGGCCGGACCGGGCGACTCTCCTCGTCGAGGATCCAGGCGCGGGACTCGTAGAACAGGAAGGGCCGGCCGTCGTGGCTGATCCGGATCTCCTGCGCGAAGTCGAAGTCCTCGATGGTGGGGAACCCGCCCCGGCCCCGCCCGCGCCACACCCCGATGTACGGCAGCAGGCCGTCCAGGCTCCGGTGCAGTTTCGGGCCGACGCGCAGGTCGTGGCTCTCCTCGTACGGGTACGGGTCGACCGGCGGCGCGTTCAGCCACGGCGGCTGCAGCGGATTCTCGCTCACCATTTTCCTCTCGAGATGCGAACAGCGAGGTACACCAGGCCACCGGCGAGCGCACCCAGGCCGGCGACCAGCAGGCTGACGAACCCGATCTCGGTAACCATCCCGACCATCCTATGCTGGGCGGCATGGCCCGCACTCTCGTCGTCAAGGCCACCGCCGGCGTGGACGCCCCCGAGCGTTGCGCGCAGGCCTTCACCGTCGCCGCCACCGCGGCCGCCGCCGGAGTCGACGTGTCGCTCTGGCTGACCGGGGAGTCGACCTGGTTCGCGCTGCCCGGGCGGGCGCAGGACTTCGAACTGCCGCACTCCGCCCCGCTGGCCGAGCTGCTGCACGTGATCCTGGCCACCGGCAGGGTGACCGCCTGCACCCAGTGCGCGGCCCGCCGGGACATCGGCCAGGGCGACGTCATCCCCGGCGTACGGATCGCCGGCGCGGCGGTCTTCGTCGAGGAGGCGATGGCCGAGGGGGCGCAGGCGCTGGTCTACTGAGGTCACCCGGCCGGGCCGAAATGTTCGTTCCAGGCGGAGCGCCGATATTGACCCGACATTTCCGACTGCTGCCTACGATTTGGTTGTGGGCGAGGCGATCGAGCAGTTCTTCGCGTCACTGCCGGCGCGTGCCCCGGCGGTGCTGCGCGGCCCGACCAGCGGCACGCTCCAGATCGACCTGACCGAAGGCAACCGCTCCGAGCACTGGTACGTGGAAATGGCGCCCGGTACGGCCCGGGCGAGCCGGGCGCCGCAGCGGCCGGCCGACGCCACCTTCACGATCAGCGTGAAACTGTTCGAGGAGCTGGTCACCGGTCGCGCGGCCGGCATGGCGGCGGTGCTGCGCAACGAGGCCACGTTCAGCGGTAACGTCTTGCTGTTCCTGGTTTTCCGCCGCTTCTTCCCCGACCCGCCCGGCACCCGGGATCCCCGGGAGACCGCCCGTGAGCACGTCGGACGGTTGGGATGAGGGAGCAGGTCAGCATCCTGGACGGCAACACCTTCCTGGTCAGCGACCGCCGCGGCAACATCGAGCCGTCCTTCGACTTCCCCACCGGGCTCTTCTCCTTCGACACCCGGTTCATCTCCACCTGGGTCCTCACCCTCAACGGGGAGAAGCTGCACGCCCTCTCCATCGACGACGCCCAGTCGTACCGGACGCGGTTCTTCATGGTCCCGGGCGAGCCGACGCACTACCTGGACGCCAAGGTCTCGGTGATCCGCAGCCGATCCATCGGCGGTAGCTTCGACGAGGAACTGACCCTGCTGAACCACGCGGAGCAGGACGTCGAGCTCACCCTGCGCCTCGACATCGGCTCCGACTTCGCCGACCTGTTCGAGATCAAGCACGACCGGCGGAAGAAGGGCCGGACCACGCCCACCGTCGGGGAGAACGAGCTCCGGCTCACCTATCGACGGGAGGGCTTCCACCGGGAGGCCGTGATCAGCACGACCGCGCCCGCCGACATCGACGGAAGCGGCATGACCTTCCGGGTCCGGGTCGGTCCGCACGGCGAGTGGACCACCCGGCTGCACATCGCCACGATCATCTTTGGCGCCCGGGGCGAGGACATCCGGGCCACCCTGCCGTTGGGCGGGAACCGCTCGGTCGCGACCATCCGCGCCGAGCAGAACGAGCTGATCGCGCGGGCCCCGAAGCTCGGCTGCGACTGCGAGCCGCTGGCCGGGGCGTACCGGCGCAGCCTCAACGACCTGGCCGCCCTGCGGTACGAGTCCATCGCGCTCGGCGTGCGCCTGCTCGCCGCCGGCCTACCCTGGTTCATGACCCTGTTCGGGCGGGACAGCATCTTCACCTCGCTCCAGGTGCTGCCCTTCCTGCCCGAGCTGGTGCCACCGACCATCCTCATGCTGGCCGGTCTCCAGGGCAGCCGGTTGGACGACTTCCGGGACGAGGAGCCCGGCAAGATCCTGCACGAGCTGCGCTACGGCGAGACCGCCGGCTTCGGGGAGCAGCCGCACTCCCCGTACTACGGCTCGGCGGACTCGACCGCGCTCTTCGTCATCCTGCTCGACGAGTACGAGCGGTGGACCGGGGACTCGAAGCTGGTCCGGATGCTGGAGCACGAGACCCGGGCGACGCTGGCCTGGCTCGACACGTACGGGGACCTGCTCGGCAACGGCTACGTCTGGTACATGACCCGGAATCCCGAGACCGGCCTGCAGAACCAGTGCTGGAAGGACTCCTGGGACTCGATCTCCTACTCCGACGGCCGGCTCCCCGCGTTCCCCCGAGCCACCTGCGAGCTGCAGGGGTACGCGTACGACGCCAAGCTGCGCGGCGCGCGGCTGGCCCGGACGTTCTGGAACGACCCCGCGTACGCCGACCGGCTGGAACGCGAGGCGGCGGCGCTGAAGGAACGGTTCAACCGGGACTTCTGGATCGCGGACCGGGAGTACTACGCGCTGGCCCTGGACCCGGAGGGGCGGCAGGTGGACGCGCTCTCGTCGAACATCGGCCACCTGCTGTGGAGCGGCATCGTGGACGATTCACGGGCGGCGGCGGTCGCCGGGCAACTTCTCGGGCCGCGGCTCTTCTCCGGCTGGGGCGTGCGGACCCTCGGCGACGACCAGGGGCGCTACAACCCGATCGGCTACCACGTCGGCACGGTCTGGCCGTTCGACAACTCGTTCATCGCCTGGGGCCTGTGGAAGTACGGCTTCCGGGAGGAGGCCGGCCGGATCTGCGAGGCGATGCTCAGCGCCTCCCGCTACTTTCAGGGGCGGCTGCCGGAGGCGTTCGCGGGATACGAACGGAATCTCACCGACTACCCCGTGCAGTACCCGACCGCGTGCAGCCCGCAGGCCTGGTCCGCGGGCACGCCACTGCTGCTGCTGCGGGTGATGCTCGGCCTGGAGCCGCAGGGCGAGCACCTGATCATCGACCCCGTGCTGCCGCACGGGATGGGCCGGGTGGAGTTGCTCGACATCCCCGGCCGGTGGGGTCGGGTCGACGCCCTCGGGCGCAGCCGCAACCCGCACGACCATCAGCACGGGGACTGAACCGGCGGCGTGGGTCAGCCGGCGCAGCCGGTGGAGGCGGCCAGGCGGAGCTGGTCACCGGCGGTGTCGGCCAGCACGACCGTGGACCCACTGCGGTAGGCGTACGTCCCGGGGCGGTCGATCATGACGCTGCCGAGCGGCCGGAGCGCGGCCAGCGAGGCGGGCACGGCACCGGCGTTTACGCTGACCGTCCGGGCGAGCCCACCGCTCGGGCAGGGGGCCTCGACCCACTCCGGCACGTCCGGGGACGGCCGGCCCAGCGCCCGCAGCGCCGCGGTGAGTTCCGGACCGACATCATGCGCCGGCAGCAGGTCCGCGTACGGGTTGTCGACCGGGCGGCAGCCGGTGGCGGCGGAGAAACGGACCAGGCCGTCGGCCACCACCCGCCCGTCGACCGCGACGAACTCCCCCGCGTCGGCCCGCAGCCGGGGACGGCCGACCTCGGTGGCCACCCCGGCCTGCCAGGTGGCTGGCAGTCGCCGCGCCACCCGGTCCAGCAGCGCGTGCTCGCTCCCGGCGGGCACCGGCACGTCCACCCCCCGGGTCAAGGCGGCCCCGTCATCCAGCGGGGTGACCCGGCAGCCCTGCGCGACCCGGGCCGGGGTCAGCTTCCAGGCGTCGTCGCCGAGCGCGGCCACCAGCCGGCCCACCGCCCGGTCCACCACCGGCACCGCCTGACCGAGGGTGCGCTGCTCCTTGACCGTGGGCGGATCGTGCCGGACGGACCACCAGGTCAGCCCGGCGAGCAGCAGCGCCCACGCCACCGTCGCGGGGACCAGCCAGCGCAGCCAGCGCCGGCCGGGCGCGGGCGGCTCGGGACGGGTGGGCGGGGCGTACCCCGCCTGGACGGCACCACTCACCCGGTCATCGTGTCACGCCCCCACCCCCCACCCACCACCCCGCACCCCCGGACGGCGGGCCTGATTCACGGAAAGCGTGGCCTCCGCGGCTCGGGAGGCCACGCTTTCCGTGAATCAGCACGCGGCGGGGGCGGTGGGGAGGGGCGTGGCCCGCCACCCGGGTGGGTGGCGGGCCACGGATCAGAGCGTGGGTCAGGCGGCGACCGTGACGGTCACCTCGTTGATCCCGCGGGCCGCGGTGACGGCGGTGTCGCCGTTGCCGTGCCGGGAGAGCGCCCGCAGGGTCCAGTCACCCGGGGCGGCGAAGAACCGGAACTGGCCGGCCGGGGAGGTCACCACCTCGGCGGTGAACTCGCCGGTGGAGTCGAGCAGCCGGACGTACGCGCCCGGGACGGCCTCACCGGACTCGGCCCGGACCAGGCCGGTGATCACGGTTTCCTTCTCCAGGTCCAGGCTGGCCGGCAGCGGGGCGGCCTGGTCGGGAGCGGCGCAACCGGCGGCGGTAGGAGCAGTCATGCTGATCAGGCCTCCCCGACAGAGCTGTTGGACCCGGCTTCGCCGGGAGTGTCGCCGAGCGCCACCGGCACGCCGACCAGCGAGCCGTACTCGGTCCAGGATCCGTCGTAGTTCTTCACGTTCCGGTGGCCGAGCAGCTCCTGGAGGACGAACCAGGTGTGCGAGGAGCGCTCGCCGATCCGGCAGTACGCGATGGTCTCCCGGCTGTCGTCCAGCCCGGCGTCGGCGTAGATCCTGCGCAGCTCGTCGTCGGACTTGAAGGTGCCGTCCTCGTTGGCCGCCTTCGACCACGGGACGCTGATCGCGGTCGGCACGTGGCCGGCCCGCTGGGCCTGCTCCTGCGGCAGGTGGGCGGGGGCGAGCAGCCGGCCCGCGTACTCGTCGGGGCTGCGCACGTCGACCAGGTTCTTCGTGCCGATCGCGGCGACCACCTCGTCGCGGAAGGCGCGGATCGAGGTGTCCGGCTGCTGCGCGACGTACTGCGTGGCCGGGCGCTCGACCTTGTCGGTGACCAGCGGGCGGGCGTCCAGTTCCCACTTCTTGCGGCCGCCGTCGAGCAGCTTGACGTCGCCGTGCCCGTAGAGCTTGAAGTACCAGTACGCGTACGCGGCGAACCAGTTGTTGTTGCCGCCGTAGAGGATCACGGTGTCGTCGTTGGCGATGCCCCGCCCGGAGAGCAGCGCCTCGAACTGGGCCTTGTTGACAAAGTCCCGGCGCACCGGGTCCTGCAGGTCGGTCCGCCAGTCGAGCTTGATCGCTCCGGCGATGTGGCCGCCGTCGTAGGCCGAGGTGTCCTCGTCGACCTCGACGAAGACGACGCCCGGGGCGTCGATGTTCTTCTCGGCCCACTCGGCCGAGACGAGTGCGGTGTCGCGACTCATCAGATCACTCCCTGTTGAGGATGGATGGTGAGCCTGCGCGCGGAGATCGAAGACTATGATTGTCGCACCACGCGCGGGACCCAGAGTGAGGAACGGATCACGGGTACGTGCGACGGCGCCGCTGCCGGGCGATCAGGGGGAACACCGGAGGGTACGCGGACCCTGCGTGCCGGTTGCCGCCTAGGCGGCCGAGGACAGCCCCGCCGTCAGATGACGGGGCGACACAGGCAGGTGGCCACGCGGCACAGGTCGACCGCGCGCCGTTTGGTGAGGAGCGTCCCCATGGGGAGGGACACTACCAGCAGCTCCGGCCGGAGCCACCGACCCGACCAGCATCCGGGACACCCGGTCGGCCCGCAAGAACCGACGGCCCGGCCGACGGCCGGGCCGTGAGCAGGGATGACGTCAGCCGACCGAGTTGATCGGCACGTTCTTGGCGTCCGCGGTGATCACGAGCCCCTCCGGCTTCGGTTCCACCTTTCGGACGTTGAGCTGGAACGGCAGCTTCGGCAGCGGCACGTCGATCGAGATGCCCTTGGCGTAGTTGGCCAGCAGCGTCCGGGCCAGCGGCAGGTTGGGCAGACCCTCGGCGGTCAGGTCGTTGAAGCGCAGCGCCACCTTGCCGTTCGCGACCGTGACGTCGGCGGTGCCGTGGACGGTGAGCTTGGCGCCCAGGATGTCCACCGGCGCGGTGACCGCCAGCCTGCCGTTCTGCTCGCCCAGCTTCAGGCCGGGCCGGTCGAGCAGCTTGGCCAGGCTGTCGTAGGTGACGGTGCCGCGCCCGTCGACGGTCTCCGCGGTCACGTCCCCCTGCCGGGTCCGGAGCGTGTCCAGCGAGGCCTTCACGTTGCGGGCGTCCACGTCCAGCCGGGGCACGTCGACCGCGTCGCCCCGCACCTCGCCCTTCACGTCGGTCAGCACGATCGAGATGTGCTGGTACCTCCCGGCCAGCACCTGGGTCAGGAACGGGAAGCCGCCGACGTCCACCTTGGGTGGGGCGGACTGCGCGTCCTGCTTGGCGACCTCCTGCTTCACCTGGTCGGCGATGGCCCGCTCGGCCGCCCCGGCCGCCAGCCGGTCGGCCACGACCAGCAGCCCGGCCAGGACCAGCAGCAGAACCACGAAGCCGGTCAGCACCCTGCGGCCACGCCGCCGGGGCCGCTCCTCGTACGCCGGGGCCTCTGCCACGCCGCCTCCTGTCCTCCTGCCGGTCGCCGCCGCGCGGGCGCACGATGCTCACGGTCGGGTCGCCGCCCGGCGGTCGGGCCCTGAGGCCCGGGTCGCCGCCCGGCGGCGCAACGGTACTTACCCGGGGCGCCGATTCCCCAACCGCGCTCAGAGGAACAGCACGCACATGGCGTACGCGGCCGGCGCGGCGAGCGCGAAGCCGCCCAGCGGGCCCTGCATGTGCCGGGCGACCCACATGGTCGGCGGCTCGCCGGCCATCAGCCGGCCCGCCTCGGCGTACCCGACGGCGAGGTCGGCCAGCACGGCGGTGGCCGCGGTGACCAGGCCGACCAGGGCGGCGCTGGTCGGGGTGAAGCCGACCAGGTAGCTGCCGAGCACCGCGCTGGTCAGCGTGCCGAGCATGGCCCCGACGACCACGCCGGCGGCACCCCGGGGCACCTGCGGGGCGAGCCGGGGCCAGGGCGCCACCGCGTCGGTCAGCCGGGCCACCAGCAGGGCCACGCCGGTGGCGGTGAGGCACACCGTGATCGCCTGGGTACCCTTCGGGATCCGGCTCAGCACGATCAGCGTGGCGAATGCGACCACCCCGACCACGATCAGCAGGGTGCTGCCGAGCGAGTCGGTCACCCGGACCCGGTCCACCCGGCGGATGAGCTGGCCGAGCACCCCGAGCACGAAACCGGCCGCCGCGGCGTACCCGAGCGGGGCCAGCCCGGCGATCTCGGACTGCACCGCCGCGGCGTCGGCGATGCCGGCCACCCCGGCGCTGACCAGCGCCACCACCAGCAGCGCGGGCGGCCGCATGGCCATCGTCCAGGCCAGCACGAAGAGCAGTTGGACGCCGAAGATGATGAACGCGAACGGCAGCCGGTGCCCGGGGCCGGCGGTCTGCGCGCCGAGCACCAGGCCGACGCCGAGCAGCGCGGCGAAGCCGGCGACGGTCAGGGCCAGCGGGCGGCGTACCGGGACCGGCGGCACCTCCTCCTCGGGCGCCTCGTCGGTCTCGTCGTCCGGCCGCCGGCCCGGGCCACCCTTGCGGAGCCGGCGCGGGCCCTTCCGCTCCGGGCGGCCCCCGCCGTCGTCGGCCGGACCAGTACGCGGACCCGGCGGGTAGCCACGGGAGGGGCCGGCCGGACCCGGACGCGGGTCGTCGGCCCACGGGTCACGGCCTGTGTCGGGCGAGGTCGAGGGATACACGCCCCGATGGTGCCAGACCGGGCCGCCCGGGCGGAGGTCACGGTTTCGGCAACGTTAAAACCTGAGCCGCGATCAGGGGCAGATCAGACAAACAGGAAAGGGCACGGAGGTGAAGGCCGGGCGATCGGTTACGCTCAAGCCGTTACCCGCCCGTCAGCGACGCCGGGACCCACGCAAATTCTCAGCGCCACCCGTACCAGGAGTGTCGCTGGTCGCGCGCGGCCGAGGAGCCGCCGGGACGGAGGTGATCGTGTGGAGATCCTGCTGCTGGTGACCGCGCGCGCAGGTGAGCCATCGGCGGTGCTGCCGGCACTCGACCTGCTGCCGCACTCGGTCCGCACCGCGCCGCGCGACGTGCGCACGCTGGTCTCCGGCCCAAGCCCGGACGCCGTACTGGTGGACGCCCGCTCCGAACTGAGCGAGGCCCGCGCGACCTGCCGGATGCTGCACGCCACCGGGCTCGGCGTGCCGCTGGTCGCGGTGGTCACCGAGGCCGGCCTGATCGCGCTGAACGCGGACTGGGGCGTGGACGACGTGGTCCTGGCCGGGGCGGGGCCGGCCGAGGTGGAGGCCCGGCTGCGGCTCGCGGTCGGCCGACTGAGCAACGCGACGGCCGGCGCCGGCGGCTCGATCCGGGCCGGTGAGCTCACCATCGACCCGGACACCTACGCGGCCAAGCTCAAGGGGCGTCCGCTCGACCTCACCTACAAGGAGTTCGAGCTGCTGAAGTTCCTGGCCCAGCACCCGGGCCGGGTGTTCACCCGGGACCAGCTGCTGCGCGAGGTCTGGGGTTACGACTACTTCGGCGGCACCCGCACGGTGGACGTGCACGTCCGGCGGCTGCGGGCCAAGCTCGGCTCGGAGTACGAGTCGATGATCGGCACCGTGCGCCAGGTCGGCTACAAGTTCGTCGTGCCGCCGTCCCGCTCGCTGCCGGAGTCGGAGCCCGCCCCGCTGCCGGTCTGACCGCGGCCCGCGCCCATCCCCCTCTTCGGGGAACCGTTTCCCGATTGCCCTTTTTGCCCTGATAGTCGGACCTATTCTGACTGCCGGATTGGTCCGGGGCAGAGGGGGACGACGGTGCGTGCGGTGACCACGGGGGCGATGACGGCTGCACGCCCCGATCCGAACGGGCAGGCCCACTGATGTCGCGGCAGACCCTGCGCGCGGCCGGCATGGTGACCCTGGTGATCGCGGCGCTGCTCGGCTCGGCGTACGCGCTCGGGCGCAGTCTGGTCCCCGAACAGCCGCAGCGCAGCACCGGGATGACGGCCACCGTGAACATGCCGCACTACGCCGACCAACCGCCCAGCCAGGACTTCCCCGGAACGCCGCCGGACAGCCCCGGCCCCTCGGAGAGCGGCCCGCCGCCGGCCGCCGCCGACGGCGAGGGCCCGTACGGCAGCTGGATCTCCACCGGGTCGTCGCGGGTCGCACTCACCTTCGACGACGGACCGGACCCGCAGTACACGCCGCAGGTCCTCGCCCTGCTCAAGGAGTACGGCGTCAAGGCCACCTTCTGCGTGGTCGGGCAGAACGCCCAGAGCTACCCGGGCCTGATCGAGGCGATCGTGGCCGACGGCCACACCCTCTGCAACCACTCCTGGAACCACGACATCGACCTGGGCGAGAGGTCGCCGGACGCGATCCGGGCCGACCTGCTCCGCACCAGCGACGCGATCCGGGCGGCGGCGCCGGACGCGCGCATCGCGTACTTCCGGCAGCCCGGCGGGGCCTGGACCCGCCCGGTGGCGTCGACCTGCAAGGAACTGGACATGACCCCGCTGCACTGGGCGGTCGACCCGTCGGACTGGAAGGCGCCGGGGGCCGACAAGATCATCAACGCTGTCCTGACCCAGGTCGGACCGGGCTCGATCGTGCTGATGCACGACGCCGGCGGCGACCGTTCGGGGACCGTCGAGGCGTTACGACACCTCCTGCCCGAACTGCTGGATCATTACCAGCTGGAGGCGCTGCCGGTCGGCACCACGTGACCACTGCCACCGAACCCTCCCCACATCCGGCATGATCGCCGGCCGGCCGGCCGATACGGTGACGGGATGAGCAGCAGTGAGCCGACGACGGCGCCGGGTCCCGGCGCGGCGGCAGACGCGCCGGGCCGGGGTCGTACCGCCGACCGGGTGGCCCGCGCCGACCGGCTGGCGCCGGTCGAGGTGGCCGAGGTGCTGGCGCTGGCCCGTACCGCCGGGGACACCGACGGCGCCGACCCGCTCGACGAGCACGTGCTGCTGCGGTTGCGGGATCCGGAGGCGCCGGCCGTGCACCTCACCGCCCGGGCCACCGACAACACCCTCACCGGGTACGCCCACCTCGACACCACCGACCCTGCGGCCGGGATCGGGGTGGAGCTGGTGGTGCACCCGGCATACCGGTGGCGGGGCACCGGGCGGGCGCTGGCCCGCGGCGTGCTGGCCGCGGCCTCCGGGCCGGTGCGCGCCTGGGCGCACGGCGACCACCCGTCAGCCGCCGCGCTCGCGGTCGACCTGGGCTTCGCCCGGGCCCGGGTGCTCTGGCAGCTGCGCCGGCCGCTGACCGCCGCGCTCGGCGGGCCGGTCCCGCCCGAGGGCGTGGAGCTGCGCGCCTTCCGACCCGGCGAGGACGACGAGGCGTGGCTCGCGGTCAACAACGCCGCCTTCGCTCAGCACCCGGAGCAGGGCCGATGGACCCTCGCCGACCTGCGGGTACGTCTCGCCGAGCCCTGGTTCGACCCGGCCGGCTTCCTGCTCGCGGTGGACTCCGCGAGCGGCCGGCTGCTCGGCTTCCACTGGACAAAGGTGCACGAGCGGCCCGGATCGGCCCGGATCGGCGAGGTCTACGTGCTCGGGGTGGACCCGGCCGCGCACCGCGGTGGGCTGGGCCGGGTGCTCACCACCGCCGGGCTGGCGTACCTGCGGGACCGCCGCGGGCTGGACCGGGTGATGCTCTACGTCGACGAGTCCAACACGCCGGCGGTGGCGCTCTACGAGCGGCTCGGTTTCGCCCGCTGGTCCGCCCACGTCAACTACCACCTCGGCTGAACATGCGCGCCGTCCGGCAGGCAACCACGGCCGGACCTCCGGCTCCGCGGCGATCCCGCCGGCCGGCGCGGCGGGCCGCGCTCCTGCTGTTGGCCGGCGTGCTGCTGGCCGTGCTCGGCTGCACCACCGAACCGAGGGAAGGGCCGGCCCCGGGCCTGCCGTGCGGCAGGGGAACGCTCAACGCGCGGGGGTCGTCGGCCCAGGCGAACGCGATGATGTTCTGGATTGAACGGTTCCAGGAGGCGTGTCCGGGCAGCACCGTCAACTACGAGCCCTCCGGTTCCGGGGCGGGCATCAGTGCGTTCATCGGCGGGTCCGTCAACCTCGCCGGCGCCGACTCGCCGTTGTCGCCCGAGGAGCTGGAACAGGCTCGGCCCCAGTGCTCCGGCCGTCCACCCCTCGTCCTGCCGATGGTGGCGGGACCGGTCACGCTGGCCTACCACCTGCCAGGCGCACCGCGGTTGCGGCTGACCCCCGAGACGGTGGCCGCGATCTTCACCCGGACCGTCCGACGCTGGGACGACCCGGCGATCCGGGCGGAGAACCCGGGGGTGGCGCTACCGCCGACGCCGATCCGGACGGTGCATCGGACGGACTCCTCGGGCACCACGAAGGCGTTCACCGCGTACCTGACCGAGGTGGCCGGCGGGCGGTGGCCGTACGGATCGGACCGGACCTGGGCGGCGCCGGACGGGTTGGGCGTGGCCGGGTCGAGACGGGTGCTGGAGACGGTGCAGCGGACCGCCGGCGCCATCGGGTATCTCGAGCTGTCCTACCTGCGCGGGACCGACCTGCCGGTGGCGGCCGTGCGCAACGCCGCCGGCGAGTTCGTGCCGCCGTCCGGCGACGCTGCCGGAGAGAGTCTCGGGACGCCGGGCCCGGACCTGCGCCTGCCCATCGATCGGACCAGCCGACAGCCCGGCGCGTACCCGCTGGCCCTGGTGACCTACGAGGCGGTCTGCGACCGTGGCCTGGCCGCGGACAAGGCCCCGCTGGTCCGGGCGTTCCTCAGCTGGACATCCAGCGAGGCCGGCCAGCGCGGGCTGGTCGAGCGGGGCTACACGCCACTTCCCGAACCGCTCCGCCAACAGGTGCGAACGGCGGTGGAACGCATCTCCTGAATATGGCGGCGCGGGCCGGGAAACGGCGCGAGGCCACATCACGGGACCGTCACGGGGCGGTTCCGGGCAGGTCACGCTCCGCCCGATAAAGAGGGATAATGCGGATACCTGCCCGCCAGTTCATGTAATGGACAACACACTCTCAACCTGCAGTAGCCCATCAGCACGAGCCTGTTCACCTCGTGTTCATTTGCGACCGGCGAACCGGCTACCTGGCACTTCTAGCTTTCACCTCAGCCGGTCGATGCCGGCACCCGGCACGACCCGGGCGACCTGAACCAAAGACGTGAAGGGAAACCCTCAGGTGAAGCTCCAGCGGCACGGCGCCATTGCCTGCCTCGCTCTTTCCGCGGTGCTCGGCCTCAGCGCATGTGGCTCGGACAACAACGACTCCGGCACCCCGTCGGCGTCCGGCTCGGCCGCCGACTGCGCCACCGGCACCATCAACGCCCAGGGCTCGTCCGCTCAGAAGAACGCGATGGGCGAGTGGATCAAGGCGTACCAGCAGAAGTGCTCGGGCCTGACCATCAACTACGAGCCCACGGGCTCCGGTGCGGGCATCGAGGCGTTCATCGCCGGTACCGCTGACTTCGCCGGCTCGGACTCCGCCCTCAAGCCGGAGGAGAAGCCGAAGGCCGACGCCCGCTGCACCGGCGGCCAGGCCATCGACCTGCCGATGGTGACCGGCCCGATCGCGGTCGCCTACAACCTGCCGGGTGTAGACGGCCTGCAGCTCAAGCCGACCACCATCGCGAAGATCTTCGCTGGCAAGATCACCAAGTGGGACGACCCGGAGATCAAGGCCGACAACGCCGACGCCAAGCTGCCGTCGACCGCCATCGCCACCGTGCACCGGAACGACTCCTCCGGCACCACCGACAACTTCACCAACTTCCTCTCCAAGACCGCCGAGGCCGACTGGACCTTCGGCAAGGCCAAGGAGTGGAAGGCGCCGGGCGGCACCGGCCAGAAGGGCTCGGACGGCGTCACCAACTTCGTCAAGAGCACCCCGGGCTCCATCACCTACACCGAGTGGTCGTTCGCCGACAACGCCGGCGTGGGTGTCGCCAAGATCCAGAACGGCAACGGTGAGTTCGCCGAGCTGACCGCGGAGAACGCCGGCAAGGCTGTCGCCGGCGCCAAGGTCGTCGGCCAGGGCGACGACCTCGCCCTGTCGATCGACTACAGCACCAAGGAGGCGGGCGCCTACCCGCTGATCCTGGTGACCTACGAGATCGTCTGCGACAAGGGCCTGCCCGCCGACAAGCTCAAGGCCGTCAAGGGCTTCCTGGAGTACACCTCCAGCACCGAGGGCCAGCAGGCGCTGACCGAGCTGGGCTACGCCCCGCTGCCGGACTCGGTCCGCACCAAGGTGGCCGACGCCATCAGCAAGATGTCCTGACCCCAGCGAGACACCTAACCCCTTCGTAACGGAGCGAGCGAGCAGATGGGCGAATTCCCACCCCGCTCGGCCGACGCCACCACCGGCGGGTCGCGCGTGACCACCAGTCACGCCCGATCCGCCGGTTCGGCGCTTCCGGCCGATTCCCCAGCGACGTCGAACAGCCGGGCCCCGCACGGCAGCGTCGGCGGCGGCGGGGCCCTGCCCCGTCGGCAGAAGTTCGGGGCGGAGACCGTCTTCCGCCTGCTGACCATGGCTGCTGGCTCGATGGTGCTGGTCATCATCGTGGCCATCGCGATCTTCCTGATCACCAAGGCCGTGCCCGCGCTCCGCGCGAACACCGTCAACTTCTTCACCTTCGAGGGCTGGTACCCCAACGGCGCCGAGCCGAAGTTCGGCATCGGAGCGCTGGCCTTCGGCACGGTGCTGTCCTCGGCGATCGCGCTGCTGGTGGCCGTACCGGTGGCGCTGGGCATCGCACTCTTCCTGACCCACTACGCGCCGCGCCGGCTGGGCACCTCCCTCGGCTTCCTGATCGACCTGCTGGCCGCGGTACCCAGCGTGGTGTTCGGCCTGTGGGGGCGGGACTACTTCGTCGGCCCGGTCACCGACCTGTCGCTCTGGCTGAACAAGTACTTCGGCTGGATCCCGATCTTCGGCGGGGAGGGCCCCTTCGGCCGCTCGGTCCTGCTCGGTTCGCTGGTGCTGGCGATCATGGTGCTGCCGATCGTCACCTCGCTGTCGCGTGAGGTCTTCCTCCAGACGCCGACCGCCAACGAGGAGGCCGCCCTGGCCCTCGGCGCCACCCGGTGGGAGATGATCCGCACCGCCGTGCTGCCGTACGGCCGGCCCGGCGTCATCGGCGCCGTCATGCTCGGCCTGGGCCGCGCGCTGGGCGAGACCATCGCCCTGGCGCTGACCCTGAGCTTCCTCTACAACATCTCCTTCAACGTCCTGGAGAACGGCGGCAACTCGATCGCCGCGAACATCGCGGTGAAGTTCGGCGAGGCCGACGCGACCGGCCGGGGCGCCCTTATCGCATCCGGGCTGGTGCTGTTCGTCATCACCCTGATCGTCAACATGACCGCGCGGGCGATCATCTACCGCCGCCGGGAGTTCACGGAGTCCGCCGCATGAGCACCGTCACCTCGCACCGCACCCGACCGCCGACGCAGCCGGCTTCGCTGCGCGCCCGGCGGCTTCCGCTGGTCGCCGTGCTCGGCATCGCCGCCGGCGCGCTCGCCGTGGCCGCGGCCGTCGTGTACGGCACCGGGATCGGCGGCACCGTCCTGGTCGTCGTCCTCGGCATGCTGCTCTACCTCGCCGGCGTCTACGCCGCCAGCACGGCCGTCGAGGGCCGGCGGCAGGCCCGCAACCGCACCTGGACCTCCCTGGTGCACGCCGCGTTCGTGCTCGCCGCGCTGCCGCTGATCTCGGTGGTGTGGACGCTGCTCAGCAAGGGCGCCGAGCGGTTCGACGCGAACTTCTTCAACACCTCGATGAACAACATCGGCCCCCGCGACGCCAACGGCGGCGCCTACCACGCCATCGTCGGGACGCTGGAGCAGGCCGGCATCGCCGCACTGATCACGGTGCCGCTCGGCATCCTCTGCGCCATCTACATCGTGGAGTACGGCCGGGGCCGGTTCGCCTTCGCGATCCGGTTCTTCGTGGACGTCATGACCGGTATCCCGTCCATCGTCGCCGGCCTGTTCGTCCTGGCCTTCTGGGTGCTGATCGTCTCGCCGCACCTGACCGCGACCGGCCAGCCGGGCTACTCCGGCTTCGCCGCCGCCCTGGCGCTGAGCGTGCTGATGCTGCCGCTGGTGGTCCGCTCCACCGAGGAGATGCTCCGGCTGGTCCCGGCACCGCTGCGGGAAGGCTCCTACGCCCTGGGCGTCCCGAAGTGGAAGACCATCCTCCGGGTCGTTTTGCCCACGGCGCTGCCGGGCATCGTCACCGGTGTGATGCTCGCCATCGCCCGTGCCGCCGGCGAGACCGCCCCGGTGCTGCTGGTCGCCGGTGGCACCGCCGCCATCAACTTCAACCCGTTCGAGAACAACCAGTCCTCGCTGGCGCTCTTCGTCTACCAGCAGGCTGGCGACGCGTCCAAGTACTCGCCGGCGCGCGCCTGGACGGCCGCGCTCACCCTGGTCGCTCTCGTCCTGATCCTGACGATCGCGGCGAAGCTGCTCGCCCGCCGCAACCGGCTGAGCCGATGATCACCGGAGGTACCGCCACCATGGCCAAGCGCATCGAAGCCCGGAATGTCACCGCCTACTACGGCGCGTTCAAGGCGATCGAGAACATCAGCCTGACCGTCGAGCCCAAGACGGTCACCGCCCTGATCGGCCCTTCCGGCTGCGGCAAGTCAACCTTCCTCCGGTCCATCAACCGGATGCACGAGGTGCTGCCGGGGGCCCGGGTCGAGGGCACCCTGACGATCGACGAGCAGAACATCTACGACCGGGACGTGGACGTCACCGCGGTCCGCCGCACGATCGGGATGGTCTTCCAGCGCCCCAACCCGTTCCCCACCATGTCGATCTTCGACAACGTGGTGGCCGGCCTCAAGCTGAACGGCGTCCGGAAGAAGTCGATCCTGGAGGAGGCGGCCGAGAAGGCGCTCCGCTCGGCGAACCTCTGGGACGAGGTGAAGGACCGGCTGGGCAAGCCGGGCGCCGGCCTCTCCGGCGGTCAGCAGCAGCGGCTCTGCATCGCCCGGACGATCGCGGTCGAGCCGCAGGTGGTGCTGATGGACGAGCCCTGCTCGGCGCTGGACCCGATCTCCACGCTGGCCATCGAGGACCTGATGTTCCAGCTCAAGGACAAGTTCACCATCATCATCGTCACCCACAACATGCAGCAGGCCGCCCGGGTGTCGGACCGGACCGCCTTCTTCTCCATCGAGAAGACCGGCGACCCGGGCCGCCTGATCGAGTACGACAACACCCAGAAGATCTTCAGCAACCCGAGCCAGAAGAAGACCGAGGACTACATCACCGGCCGCTTCGGCTGAGCCGCTGGTTCCCGGTCCGCGAGGGGCGTCGGTCGACCTGACCGACGCCCCTGCGCGTCTCACCGGACCTTCGCGAAGAACTCCCGCAGATCCGCCACCAGCAGGTCGGGCGCGTCGTGGGCGGCGAAGTGGCCGCCCCGGTCGTACGTACGCCAGGAGACGATGTTCTTGTGGTCCCGCTCGGCGAGCGTCCGGATCGACTGGAAGTCCCAGGCGAAGTTGGCCAGCCCCAACGGCACGGTGGTCGGCTCCAGTGGTTCCGCGCCCCGGCCGTTGACCTTCTGCGTCGGCGGCACCGCCTCGGCGTCCTCGTAGTAGTACCGGGCCGCGGAGGCGGCGGTGTTGGTCAGCCAGTAGATCGTCGTGTTGGTGAGCACGTACTCGGCATCGAGTTGCTCCCCCATCAGCTGGGCCAGCCAACCCAGCAGGCCCACCGGCGAGTCGGCGAGCGCGTGCGCCAGGTTCTGCGGCTCGGTCGAGTGCAACTTGTCGTACGCGCCCCGCCGCTGCACGAACCAGTCGGCGAACGCCACCTTGCCCCGCTCCTCCTCGGTCAGGGCCGCCAGCTCGTCGGTGTCCCCGGACGGCAGCGAGAAGACCTGGCTGACGTGCACGCCGAGCACGTGCTCCGGGTCGGCCCGGCCCACCTCCGGGGCGACGAACGCGCCGAGATCGTTGCCGGCCGCGCCGTACCGGTCGTAGCCGAGGCGGCGCATCAGCTCGGCCCAGGCGCGGGCCACCCGGAACCGGTTCCAGCCGCGCTCCCGGGTCGGTCCGGAGAAGCCGTACCCGGGCACCGACGGGATGACCAGGTGGAAGGCGTCCGCCGGGTCACCGCCGTGGGCGCGCGGATCGGTGAGCGGGCCGATCACGTCCAGCCACTCGACCACGGTGGTCGGCCAGCCGTGGGTGAGGATCAGCGGGGTGGCGTCCGGCTCGGGCGAGCGGACGTGCAGGAAGTGCACGTTCTGCCCGTCGATCTCGGTGGTGAACTGCGGGTACGCGTTGAGCTTCGCCTCCCAGGCCCGCCAGTCGTACGTGGTGCGCCAGCGCTCGGCGAGCCGCCGCACGTAGCCGACCGGGACGCCGTACTCCCAGCCGGGCGGGACCGGGCCGGCCGGAGCTGCGGCCGGGTCGGCGGGCAGTTCCTCGGCCCAGCGGGTCCGGGCCAGCCGGTCGGCGAGGTCGTCCAGCTCGGCCTGCGGGACGTCGATACGGAACGGGACGATCGCGGTGTTGTCTGCCATGCCGTCGACGGTAGAGATCGATTAGGAACAGTTCGTTCCTAAAGGCAGGGCAGAATCCGAGGAATGTTGGAGACCTCGGCGCGGCTGCTGCGCCTGCTGTCGCTGTTGCAGACCCCGCGTGAGTGGACCGGCACCGAACTGGCCGAGCGCCTGGCGGTGAGCACCCGGACCGTGCGCAACGACGTGGAGCGGCTGCGCGCCCTCGGTTATCCGGTGCACGGCACCCGGGGCGCGGTCGGCGGTTACCGGCTCGGCGCGGGCGCCGCCCTGCCGCCGCTGCTCCTCGACGACGAGGAGGCGGTGGCGGTGGCGGTCGGGCTGCGGAACGCCACCGGCGGCAGCATCGCCGGCATCGAGGAGACCTCCCTGCGCGCCCTGGCCAAGCTGGAGCAGGTGCTCCCGCACCGGCTGCGCCGCCGGGTCACCGCGCTGCACGCCCACACCGTCCGGGTGCCGCACGATGAGCCCGGCCCGACCGTGGACGCGGAGACGCTCAGCGTGCTCAGCGCGGCCTGCCGGGACCGGGAACGGCTGCGCTTCGACTACGTCCGGCACGACGGTACGGCGGACCGCCGGGACGTCGAGCCGTACCGGCTGGTGAGCTGGGGCCGCCGCTGGTACCTGGTGGCGTTCGACCCGCAGCGGGACGACTGGCGGACCTTCCGGGTGGACCGGATCACCCCACGTACCCCGGCCGGCCCCCGCTTCGCACCCCGGGAGCTGCCCGAGGACCTGGTGGACCGGGTCCGGCGCGGGGTCTCCTCGGCCGCCTGGCGGTATCGCGCCCGGGTCCGGGTGCACGCGCCGGCCGAGGTGGTGGCCGAACGGATCAACCCCGCGGTCGGCACCGTCGAGCCGCTCGACGGGCAGAGCTGCCTGCTGCACACCGGCGCCGACCGCCTGGAGACCATCGCGGTCTGGGTGGGCCTGCTCGGCCTCGACTTCACCGTCGAGGACCCGCCCGAGCTGGCCGAGGTGCTGCGCACCCTCGCCACCCGCTACCTGCGCGCCGCCGGCTGAGCCGCCCCCGACCTCGGCACCGACCATGACACTCGTGATGCCGCAGGTCGCGGCATCACGGGGACCGGGCACCGCGTACCGCCGCGAGGCGCGGGACCGGCGGCGACTGCGCCGCGCGCCGGTCAGCGCAGGTGGAAGCGGGCCTCGCCGTCGCCGGTGACCTCCAGGCGTGGGGTGACCGGAGTGGCGGCGTCGCGGGTCGCCGCCTCGGCCGCCACCCCCGCGAGGTCGCCGGCGGCGGCGACCTGGGCCAGGGTGACCATCGTGGGCGGGAGCATGGTCAGCTCGCCGGCCTCCGCCCGGGCCAGGGCGTCCGCCGGGCGGATCCACAGGGTGTGGTCGGCCTCGCCGGAAACGTCCCGGGTCCGCTGCCCCTCCGGCAGCAGGGCCACGAAGAAGTACGTGTCGAAGCGGCGCGGCTCGAACTCGGGGGTGATCCAACGGCTCCAGGGCAGCAGCAGGTCGGAGCGGAGGGTGAGCCGCCGGCCGGCCAGCAGGTCGGCGAAGCCGGTCCGGCGGGCCTCCAGGTCCTGCCGGGCGATCTCCCAGTCGTCCCCGCTCACGTCGCCCACCACGGTCGCCGTGTCCGGGCCGGCCAGCAGCACGCCGGCCTCCTCGAAGACCTCCCGCGCGGCGGCGCAGACCACCGCCTGGGCGGCGTCCGGGGCGAGGCCGAGGCGCTCGCCCCAGGCGGCCGGCTCCGGGCCCGCCCAGTCCAGGTGGGTCTGCGAGTCGGAGCGGTCCACCCCGCCGCCGGGGAAGGCGTACATCCCGCCGAAGGCCATCGCGGCGACCCGGCGGATCAGGTACACCTCGAAGCCCGCGCCGGACGGGCGGAGCAGCAGCACGGTGGCCGCGACCCGGGGCACGGCCGGGACGCCGCCCTCGGCTCGGAACCGGCGGGCGTGCTCCACCAGGGCGGGGGGTGCGGCGAAGCCGTCGTTCGTCATGCCCGAAGCCTAGATCCCGACGGGTGGATCATCCGCCCGGCGGCCGGTCGGTACGGGATACCGTGCCGGACATGACGCGTTGGGGAATCCTGGCCACCGGACACATCGCCGGCCGTTTCGCCGAGGATCTGCGGCTCGTGCCGGGAGCCGAACTGGTCGCGGTCGGCTCGCGGACCCGGGAGAGCGCCGAACTCTTCGCCGCCCGGCACGACGCGCCCCGGGCGTACGCCTCCTGGGCGAAGCTGGCCGCGGACCCGGACGTCGACGTCATCTACGTGGCCACCCCGCACGCCGCGCACCACGAGGCGACCATGACCTGCCTGGCCGGCGACAAGGCGGTGCTGGTGGAGAAGCCGTGCACCCTCGACCTGGCCACCACCACCGAACTGGTCGAGACCGCCCGCGGCCGGGGCCTCTTCCTGATGGAGGCCATGTGGATGCGGACCAACCCGCTGATCCTCCGCGTGCTGGAGCTGGTCCGGGACGGCGCGATCGGCGAGGTGACCCACGTACGCGCGGACTTCGGGGCGGCCGGGCCGTTCCCGCCCGAGCACCGGATGCGGGCCCGGACGCTGGGCGGCGGGGCGCTGCTCGACCTGGGCGTCTACCCGATCAGCCTGGCCCACCTGCTGCTCGGCGTGCCGCAGCACGTACGGGCCTGGGCGCGGCTGAGCCCCGAGGGCGTGGACGAGAACACCGGCCTGGTGTTCGGCTGGGACTCCGGTGCCGTGGCCACGCTGAGCTGCGGGATGACCGGCGCCACCGCGATCACGGCGGCGATCACCGGCACCACCGGCCGGATCGACCTGCCGGAGCCGTTCTACCGGCCGGGCGCGGCGGTGCTGCACCGGCTCGGCGCCGAGCCGGAGACGATCCCGGCGGACCCGACCGGTGGCGGGTACCAGTACGAGGCGATCGAGGTGCAGCGCTGCCTGGCCGCCGGGCTGATCGAGAGCCCGCTGGTGCCACACGCGGCCACCCTGGAGGTGATGGCGCTGCTGGACGACATCCGCGCCCGGATCGGGGTGGAGTACCCGTAAAGAGAAGGAGCCCCGTACCGCACGGGGCTCCTTCTCCTCGACTCCGGCCCACCCGGGGCGCGTCCGCCGCTCAGCTGAACAGCGGGCGCACCAGCAGGTACATCAGGGCGCCGATCGCGCCGGCGGCCGGGAAGGTCAGGATCCAGGCGCCGACGATATTGCCGGCCACGCCCCACCGCACCGCGGAGAACCGCTTGGTGGCGCCCACCCCCATGATCGCCGAGGTGATCGTGTGCGTGGTCGAGATCGGTGCGCCGAGCACCAGCGCGTTGAAGTACAGCACCGAGCTGGCGACCGTCTCCGCCGCGAAGCCCTCCGGCGGCTTGAGGTCGATGATCTTTCGACCCAGGGTCCGGATGATCCGCCAACCACCGGCGTACGTGCCGGCGGCCAGCACGGCGGCCGAGGTCCAGAACGCCCACTCGGGGATGGTCTTCGCGTCGCTCTGGTAACCGCCGACGTAGAGGGCGAGTACCACGATGCCGATGGTCTTGGCGGCATCCTGCATGCCGTGCCCCACCGACATGGCGGCGGCCGAGGCGGTCTGCGCCCAGCGGAAGCCCCGGTTGAGCTTGCCCGGCTGCCCCTTTCGGAAGATCCATTGCACGGCGAGCATCACGATGTAGCCGAGCACGACGCCGACCAGCGGCGAGAGGACCATCGGGATGATCACGCTCTTGCCGAGGCCGCCCCAGAGGACGGTGCCGGAGGCGGCGAGGGTGGCGCCGACCAGGCCGCCGATGAGGGCGTGCGAGGAGGAGGACGGCAGGCCGTAGTACCAGGTGACCAGGTTCCAGGCGATCGCGCCCAGCACGCCGGCGAAGACGATGCTCAGGCTCGACGTCTCGGCCGGCAGGCTGACGAGCCCGCTACCGACGGTCTTCGCGACGTTTTCCCCGAAGTGGGCGCCGATGAAGTTGCCGACCGCCGCCATGACCAGGGCCAGCCGGGGTGTCAGCGCCCGGGTGGAGACGCTGGTGGCGATTGCGTTGGCCGCGTCGTGGAAACCGTTCGTGTAGTCGAACGCCAGCGCGACCGCGATCACCGCCAGCACGGCGATGAGTTCGGGACTCACGGGATCAGGACTCCTTGACCGCGATGGTCTCGACGGTGTTGGCCACGTGCTCGAAGGCGTCGCAGGCGGCCTCCAGCTCGTCGGCCACCTCCTTCATCTTCAGCACGGTCAGCGCGTCGTACTCGCCCGAGAAGAGCCGGACCAGCAGCATCCGGTACGCCTGGTCACCGTCGTTCTCGAGGCGGTTGCACTCGATCCAGTAGTCCTCGAGGTTCTTCATCGACCGCAGCTGCGGCATGGCGTCGGCGGTGAGCTTGGCCTGCTGGTCGAGGACGTTCACCAGCTCGTGCAGCTCGCGCGGCAGCGCCGGGAGCTTGGTCAGCCCGTACAGGTAGAGCAGGTTGCCGACCGCCTCCAGGTGGTCCATCACGTCGTCGAGCAGCGAGCCCAGACGGTAGATGTCCTCCCGGTCGAACGGGGTGATGAAGGTAGAGTTGATCTTCTTGAACAGCTCGTGGGTGATCTGGTCGCTGTCGTGCTCGACCTCGGTCAGCCGCTCGCTGACCGACTGCACGTCGACGCCGGGCAGCGCCAGCTCGTTGAGGAGCTCGGTACCCCGCACCAGGTTCTGCGCGGCCCTGGTGAAGAGCTCGTAGAAGGCGCCCTCGGTGGGGCGGAAGGAAAACTTCACAGCACGGACCTCGTCGTGTCGGTGGAAGGGTGGCCGGCGCCCCGAAGGGCGTGTGCTCTGGGCATGCTAGGTACCCCACCGAACCGGGCATCCGCCGGCCCACCCCTGGTCAGGCCCGATTCACCGCTCGTTCACCCGCCGTTCACCTTGACCCGCTCGTCTTCGCCCCGCAACCGCTGGCGCTCCCGCTCGACGTCGAAATCGGCTGGCGGATACCCCAGATCAAGGGCGTCGAACGTCTCCCCGAGCAGGTGGGCCACTGCCCAGTCCCGGTACCACTTCCGGTCGGCCGGCACCACGAACCACGGCGCGGCGTCCGTGCCGCACCGGGCGAGGGCGTCGGCGTACGCGGCCTGGTAGTCGTCCCAGCGGGCCCGGGAGTCCAGGTCGCTGGGGTTGTACTTCCAGTACTTCGTCGGGTCGGTGAGCCGCTCCATCAGCCGCTCGCCCTGCTCGGCGTACGAGATGTGCAGCATCACCTTCACCAGGGTGACCGAACTCCCGGTCAACTCCCGCTCGAAGTCGTTGATCAGGTCGTACCGGGCCCGCCAGGTGGCCTCGTCGACCAGCGACTCCACCCGGGCGACCAGCACGTCCTCGTAGTGCGAGCGGTTGAAGATGCCCACGTACCCGGGTGGCGGCAGGGCCCGCCGGATCCGCCACAGGAAGTCGTGCCGCAGTTCCTCCTCCGTGGGTGGGCCGAACGAGCGGATGTGCAGCCCGAGCGGGTTCATCGCGCCGGCCACCCGTTTGATCGTGCCGTCCTTGCCGCCGCAGTCCATCGCCTGGAGCACCAGCAGCACCCGGCGCGGCCGGCCGCCGTTGAGGTGGGCGTCGGCCTGGCTGGGTGCGCTGGCCGGCGCCTCCGGTCCGGCGGCCCCCGTCGCCGCGGAGTAGAGCATCTCCTGCTGCCGGCCGAGCTCCGCGCCGAGCAGCTCGACCTGCTTCCGCGCCCACCCCTTGCGCTCCTTGCCGGCACCGGCCGCCGCCGGCAGGCCCGGGGTCGACCGGGGGTCGACCGCCGCCAGGTCCACCGCGTCCGGGGCCACCCGCAGCAGCTTCCGCATCGACCCGCACTCGGGCCGTACCACCTCGTCGAGTCCACTCATCCCCCGATCCTCACCCACCCCGCCAACCCCCGCCTCCCCACGATCCCACGCACACCCGGGCTGCCTGATTCACGGAAATAGTGGCCTTGACGACTCAGGAGGCCACCATTTCCGTGAATCGGTGCGGATCTCGGGTGGGGTGGGTGTCACGTTCGGGGGCGGCGGGACGTCCAGTGGGAGGGGAGAATCCGGGTTCGGGGAGGGAGCGGGGTCGTGAGCGATCTGGTGACGGAGTTCGAGGCGGAGCGCGGGCACCTGCTGACCGTCGCGTACCGGATGCTGGGCAGCCGGAGCGAGGCCGAGGACGCGGTCCAGGAGACCTGGCTGCGGTACGCGGGCGCGCTCGCCGACCCGGCCGCCCGCGCCCAGGTGCAGCAGCTCCGGGCCTGGCTCACCACCACCTGCTCACGGATCTGCCTCGACGTGCTCCGCTCCGCCCGGGTGCGCCGGGAGGCGTACCCCGGCCAGTGGCTGCCGGAACCGGTGGTGAGCGACGTGCCCACGGCGGACGGGTACGCCCCCGACCCCGCCGAGCGGGCGATCCGGGCCGACCAGCTCGGCACCGCGCTGCTGGTGGTGCTGGAGCGGCTGACCCCGGAGCAGCGGGTGGCGTTCGTCCTGCACGACGTCTTCGCGGTGCCGTTCGCCACGATCGCCGATGTGCTCGGCACCACGCCCGCCGCCGCCCGTCAGCTCGCCTCGCGGGGCCGCCGCGCGGTCACCGCGCCGGACGTGCCTCGGCACACCGCCGACCTGGCCGAGCAGCAGCGCGTGCTGGCCGCCTTCGTCGCGGCCGTGGACTCCGGGGAGCTGGACCTGCTGGTACGGGTGCTCGCCCCGGACGTGGTGCTGATCGGCGACAGCGGCGGGCACTTCCCGTCGGCCCGCCGCCCGGTGGTCGGCCCGCACGCGGTCGGCCGCTTCGTTCTCGGCCTCTTCGGTCAGGCCGCCCGGTGGGGCGGCCGGCTCCTGGTCCGGCCCGTGCTGGTCGACGGCGCGCTCGGTTGGCAGGCGGAGACGGTGTACCGGGACGGGCGGCCGCTGCGCATCGTCACCTCGTTCGCCGTGCACGACGGCCGGATCACCGGCATCTTCAATCAGCTCAACCCCGACAAGGTGGCACACCTGACCGGGTTCGGGACGGACGCCGGCTGGCCGCCGCGCGGCTGAGGGCGGCTCACACCACCAGCGCCAGCCACTTCCGGTACGAGGTGGCGAACGGCTCGGTGCCGTCGCCGAGCGCGCCGAAGAGCCAGCCGGCCGCTGCCTCGGCCTCCCTGACCAGGTCGTCGGGGTAGCTCCACCGCGCCCGGTGCTCGGCGAACTCGTCCTCGTCACGCAGCTCGACCAGGCCGGTCTCCCGGCGGCGCACCACGTCCAGGTCGAGGTCGACCAGGTGGACGGTGTCCCCGCCCGCCTCCCATCGGGCCGGGGTGGTGATGTCGCAGTAGACCTCGCTGGTCCGGGGCGGCGGGTTGAACATGCCGGTCCACCAGCCGTGCCGGGGCACCAGCAGGACGAACGGGATCTGCTCGACCGACGGCCGGCCGTGGTAGACCGACTCGGTGCCGGCCGGTATGCCGAGCCACACGCCGAGGTCGTCCTCGGCGAGCCGGCGGGCCGGGTAGTCGCGGTGGGCGCTGCCGTCGTACTTGCGGTAGATCACGCGGACCACGTCGCTCGGCATGACTGGCACCCTAACCGATTCCGGCCACGCGACGCGATCGGCAGGTAACCGGACGCGACTTGCGCGGTGGCGCGCCACACCCCGTGCCACGCGGCCGGTGTCGGCACCGGCGGGTACGGTCGCACGGTGACCCCGCCCCGCACCGCCACCGGTCCCGCAGTCGGAAAGAAGCGTCGGGGCGCCCGACCCGGCGGCGACGAACTGCTGGCCGCCGCGGTCGGCGCGGTCCCCGGCGGCGCGGCCCGGCCGGGCCAGCAGCAGATGACCGAGGCGATCGAGCGGAGCGTCACCTCCGGCGAGCACCTGCTGGTGCAGGCCGGCACGGGCACCGGCAAGTCGCTGGCGTACCTGGCCCCGGCGCTGACCGTGGACGGTCCGGTGGTGGTCTCCACCGCCACCCTGGCGCTGCAGTCCCAGCTGGTCGACCACGACCTGCCCCGGCTGGCCGACGCGGTGGAGCCGCTGCTCGGCCGCCGCCCCACCTTCGCGGTGCTCAAGGGGCGGCACCACTACCTCTGCCTGGCCCGGCTGGACAGCTCCGTCGAGGAGGAGCCGGAGGACACCCTCTTCGACACGCCCCGCCCCGGTGGCGGCACCAAGTGGCTCGGCGAGGCCGGTCGGCTGGGCAAGCAGATGCAGCGGCTCCGTGACTGGGCGGAGGAGACCGCCACCGGCGACCGCGACGAGCTGGACCCGGGCGTCGACGACCAGGTCTGGCGGAGCGTCTCCATGCCGGCCCGGGAGTGCGTGGGCGCGACCCGGTGCCCGTTCGGGCAGGAGTGCTTCGCGGAGGCGTCCCGGGCCCGGGCCCGGGAGGCGGACGTCGTGGTCACCAACCACAGCCTGCTCGCCGTGGACATGCTCGCCGGCCGGCACATCGTGCCGCCGCACAAGCTGCTCATCGTCGACGAGGCGCACGAGCTGGCCGACCGGGTCTCCTCGGCGGCGCAGGCCGAGCTGGTTCCCGAGCTGATCGACCGGTCCACGCGCCGGGCCCGGCCGCTGCTGCGGCCCGAGGTCGCCGAACGGCTCACCGAGGCGGGCGACGCCCTGGCCGTGGGGCTGGCCGAGGCGCCGGCCGGGCGGCTCACCGCCGGCCTGCCGCCCGCGTTGCGCGAGGCCTGCACCCTGCTCGACGGGGCGACCCGGGCCGCGCTGGAGGCGATCGGCGAGGTCAAGGCGGACGACCCGGATCCGGTCCGCAAGCAGCAGGCCAAGGCGGTGCTGGACGAGCTCTCCACCACCGCGCAGCGCCTGCTGGAGGAGGCCGACCACGACGTGGCCTGGGTGGAGAAGCCGGAGAACGGCAGCCGCCGGGCGCTGGTGGTCGCGCCGCTCTCGGTCGCCGGCACCCTCGCCACCCATCTGTACGACGAGCGCACGGTGGTCGCCACCTCGGCCACCCTGGCCCTGGGCGGACGCTTCGACACGGTGGCCCGGGCGCTGGGACTGGAGGCGCCGCCGCCCGCCCCGCCCTCCCCTGCCGCCGCCGCGCTGGCCACCGCGGCCGCCGCCGGCCGCGCCACCGTCCCGGCGCCGGTGGCGAGCACCGAGGCCAGCCGGGCCGCGATCGGCACCGTCCCGGCCACCGAAGGGCCGGGCTGGCGGTCCCTCGACGTCGGCTCGCCCTTCGACTACGCCCGGCAGGGCATCCTGTACGTCGCCGCGCACCTGCCCCGGCCCAGCGTCTCGGGGCTGCCCGAGGCGGCCGGCGAGGAGCTGCTCGCGCTGGTCGGGGCGCTCGGTGGGCGTACCCTCGGGCTCTTCTCCTCCCGGCGGGCCGCACAGCAGGCCGCGGAGCTGCTCCGCGCACGGACCGACCTGCCGGTGCTGCTTCAGGGCGAGGAGGCGCTGCCGTTGCTGGTCCGCCGGTTCCGGGAGGAGCGGGAGAGCTGCCTGTTCGGGGTGATGTCGCTCTGGCAGGGGGTGGATGTGCCGGGTGACTCCTGCCAGCTCGTGGTGATCGACCGGCTGCCCTTCCCCCGGCCGGACGAGCCGCTCGCGGCGGCGCGGGCGGCGGCGGTGGACGCGGGCGGCGGCTCGGGCTTCGCCGCGGTCAGCGTGCCGATCGCGGCCGTCCGGCTGGCCCAGGGCGTCGGCCGGTTGATCCGCGCCACCGGTGACCGGGGCGTCGTGGCGGTGCTGGACTCCCGGTTGGAGACCGCGCGCGGCTACGGCCCGTTCCTGCGGCGCTCGCTGCCGCCGTTCTGGTACACCACCCGCCCCGACGTGGCCCGCGGCGCCCTGGAACGGCTCGGCAAGGGCTGACCCGCCGCGCCTCCCCCGGCCGGGCGGCGCGGGATGCCGCAGGTCGGGGTCTTCGCCCGACCGGAAGGCCCGGAGTGGCGCATGTCGCGCAGTCTCCGGCCGCCGGTGGCGGCGGCCGGAGCCCGCATCGACCAGCGGTGTCAGGGAGCCTGGGCGGCGACCACCACAGCGTCCGGCGGGGTGTCCGGCACGGTACGCGCGGCGAGCCGGCGGATCGCGGTGTTGAGCACCGCGATCAGCGGCACCGCGACCAGCGCGCCGGCGATCCCGGCGAGCACCACCCCGGCGGCGATCCCGATGATCACGGCGAGCGGGTGGATGGCCACCGCCCGGCCCATGATCAGCGGCTGGAGCACGTGGCCCTCGAACTGCTGCACACCGATCACCACGCTGAGGATGATCAGCGCGGTCACCGGGCCGCTGTCGACCAGCGCCACCAGCACGGCCACGCCACCGGAGAGGGCGGCCCCGACGATCGGGATGAACGCCCCCAGAAAGACCAGCGCGGCGAGCGGGAAGGCGAACGGGATGTGGAAGACGACGAGGAAGATTCCGATGCCGACCGCGTCGATGAAGGCGACCAGCACGGTGGCCCGGACGTACGCGCCGAGCGTCCCCCAGGAGGCCCGTCCGGCGTCGTCGATCTTCCAGCGGACGTTCACCGGCAGCAGCCGGACCAGGAAGCGCCAGATCCGGCTGCCGTCCCGGAGGAAGAAGAAGGTCGCGAAGAGCACCAGGACGGTGCCGGTGAGCACCTCGGCCAGGGTGGCCGCGGTGGAGAGTGCCCCACTGGTGAACTTCTCCGTGTTGCCGTCGAGCCAGCTCTGCACCTCGTCGATGTAGCTGTTGAGCTGGCTGTCGGAGAGGTGCAACGGGCCGGTCTTCAGCCAGTCCTGGATCTGCCGGACACCCTGCGACGACTTGTCGCTCAACTCCGGCACGCCCTGGATGAACTCGTTCACCACCAGGGTCAACGTCCCGATCACCGCAGCCAGGCCACCGACCAGCACCACCCCGGTCGCCAGGGACCGGGGGAAGCGGGCCCTGAGCAACCAGCCGACCGCCGGAGCGAGCAGCGCGGCGAGCAGCAGCGCGACCGCCAGCGGGATGATCACGATGCGGATGGTGCCGACGATCCTGAGCAGCGACCAGGTCACGATGCCGATGACGATCAGCCGCCAGGACCAGGCTGCGGCGATCCGCAGCGCGTGCGGGATCTCGGCGTCGTCGCGGCTGGTGGTCGTCGCGTGCAGGACAGCCGGCGGCTCCGCGCCGACCACCGTCGACGCGGCGGGCGCCACCGGCCCGGGCGCGGCCGGCGAGGCGACGCCCGACTCCCCCGGCGCGTTCTCCGGCACGTTCTCCGGCGCGTTCCGCGGCTCGACCCGGGCGGCCCGCGCCGACTTTCGGCCGGACTCGTACGCGCGGCGGAGCCGTCCGCGCAGCGCCTCGAAGCGGCTCACGCGCACCTCCCGCAAACTTGGCCCGCCTACGTCACAGGGGGGACAGGATACGACCGTCCGCCCCACCCTAGGGCGGCTGCGCCACACATTGCCCCTCTCCCGTTGCGCTCAACCACCGGAGAATCGACCGAGGCGCACACGGTAGCGTCTTCGCGTGACCGCCGACCCGAACCTCGACACCGGCATGCCGATCCGCCTCCTGCACGACCGCGTGCTGGTACGCACGGAGAACGGCGAGGGTGAACGCCGATCCACCGCCGGCATCGTGATCCCGGCGACCGCGGCGGTGGGCAAGCGGCTGGCCTGGGCCACCGCCGTGGGGGTGGGCCCGCACGTACGCTCCATCGTCGCCGGCGACCGGGTGCTCTTCGACCCCGACGACCGTTCCGAGGTCGAGCTGCACGGCCGGGCGTACGTGCTGCTGCGCGAGCGCGACGTGCACGCCGTCGCCGCCGAACGCGTGGAGAAGGAGTCGACCGGCTCGACCGGGCTCTATCTGTAGCGTCCCCGCCCGCCCCCGGCACCCGTTTGCGCCGCTGCCCGGCGGGAAGCCCAGGCACCTCAGTGCCCTGGGGAGGGACCATGCCGGTACTGCTGAAAAAGATATTGACCTGGGGATTCTTCGCGTTCCTGATCTACTTCATGGCGTTCCGGCCGGACGGTGCGGCGGAGCTGTTCAAGGCGATCGGGGCCGCCCTCATGGCCATCTTCCAGGGCTTCGGCGACTTCATGACGGGCCTGATGACCTGATCGCCGCGGGATGCCCGGGGACCGGCGCCGGACCGGCCGGGGTCCGTCAGGCGCCGGGGGGCCACCGCGCCGCGGGGCGCGGGCCGTACCACCCGGGCGGGCCGTAGCCGAACGGCTGGGCCGGGGGCGGCGGCGGGGCGAGCACCACCGGGATCGGCACCACCGGCTCGTCGGGTGCCTCGACCGGCCGCTGCGACCCGTCCGGGAACCGCAGGTGGTAGCGCTGACCGTCCCAGACGCCGACCGGCGCCTGCGGGTCCCGCCCGACGAAGAACGACCGGTACGCGGCGATCGCGTCCAGCAGCTCCCGTTCCTCCCGCACCGTCCGGTCCCGCTCGGCCGGCTTCCGGTCCAGGCCCCGGCGCATCCCGTCGCGCAACAGCGCCAGCCGGGTGGCCGCGAACTGGTAGCCGCGCATCGCCTTCACCCCGCCGTCGCCGGCCACCCGGCGGGCCCAGGTACGCGCGGCGTGCCGCCGGCCCAGGCTGCCCAGCGCGGCCACCTCGGGCGGGGTGAGCCAGCCGGCCCGGACGTAGTCCGGCAGGGTGCGCTCGGTGAGCCGTCCCTCCCAGGCGCGCAGCCAGACCGCCAGCCCGACCATGCCGAAGAAGATCGGCACCATCACGCCGATGTAGCCGTACAAGGCGATCAGCGGCTGCCCGGTGGCGACGGCCAACGACGGGAGCAGGTTCCAGGTGCCGTGCAGCATCATCGCGAGCAGCAGGCCGGCGATCGGGGCGAGGAGGCGTACCCGCCGGTCGGCGGTGCGCGCGGCGACGCCCAGGCCGACCCCGGTCATCGAGGTGAACAGCGGGTGGGCGAAGCCGAAGAGCAGGATCCGGACGATGAAGATGGCGATCACCTGCTGGGCGCCGGTGGCCGGGCCGTACTCCTCGACGCCGGTGCGGTAGCCGTAGCCACCGAGGTAGAGGATGTTCTCCACCATGGCGAAGCCGATCGCGGAGAGCCCGCAGTAGACCAGCGCGTCCGTGATCCCGGAGAACTCCCGGCGCCGGAAGATCAGCAGCAGGATCGGGCCGGCCGCCTTGGTCAGCTCCTCGATGAACGGGGCGACCAGCACCGCGGTCAGCGCCGTGGGCAGCCCCCACTGCTTGAACAGCCACGCGGAGCCCTCGTTCACCAGCAGCGCGACGGAGGTGGCGACGAACGCTCCCCAGGCGAAGCAGAAGATCAGGTACTTCAACGGCTCCGGCTCGTACCGGTCCAGCCAAAGGAAGCAGGAGACCAGCACCGGCACCGGCAGGATCGCCGCGATCACGCCGACCAGCAGGGCCTCGGCGCCCAGGCTCTCGCCGAGGGTGAAGACCATGAACACCGCTCCCGCGGCGATCAGCAGCACCACCGCGGCGAGCGCCAGGACCCGTCGCCAGCCGAGCCGGCGCAGCGGCATCCGGGGCGTCGACGACCCCGGCGGCGGTAGGGCGGGCGCGGTCGGCGGCGGCAGGGTTCCGCCGGGCGGGGTGTCGGCCATGCGGTCAGCGTAGCCATCCCCGGCTCGCTGGTCCGGCCGCAATCCGCCCGCTATGCTCCGAGGCAGGTCACGAGCGCCAGCGTCAAGCCCCGGCTTGCTGGCCGGCAACCCTCGTCGAGTTCGCGGTGGGGTGCCCCGGGTGATGACCGGGCCCAGCCCGAACCGCGTGCTGGGCAAGCGCGGACCCCGTCCCGGTGCCCATACCCCGGGGTCCCCTGGACCCGGGAGGCTCCGGCATGACCGTCACCCTCGTACCCTCGCTGTCCACGCCGCCAGCACCGACCCGGCCGGACCCGCTCGGCGTGCTCGGCGTGCCGGGGGAGATCAACCTGGACCATGCGGCCAGCGCGCCGTGCGCGCGGGCGGCCGCCGACGCGGTGGCCGAACTGCTGCCCTGGTACGCGAGCGTGCACCGCGGCGCCGGGGCGCTCTCCCGGCGCTGCACCCTGGCCTACGAGCGGGCCCGGCAGACGGTCGGCGACTTCGTCGGCGCCCGGGCCGACGACCACGTGATCTTCACCCGGAACACCACCGACGCGATCAACCTGCTGGCCCGGGCGCTGCCCGGCGGCACCACCGTGGTCACCTTCGGCGGCGAGCACCACGCCAACCTGCTGCCGTGGCCGTGCGGCTCGGTCCGGCTGCCGGTGCCGGCCAGCCCGGCCGGGGCGGTCCGCGCGCTCGACGCCGCGCTCGGCGAGCTTGCCCGGGACGCCCGGCCCGGGCCGCCGGTGCTGGTCGCGGTAACCGGGGCGAGCAACGTGACCGGGGAACGCTGGCCGGTGGCCGAGCTGGCCCGGGTCGCCCGGCGGTACGGTGCCCGGGCCCTGCTGGACGCCGCCCAGCTCGCCCCGCACGCCCCGGTCGACCTGGCCGCGCTGGACGTGGACTACCTCGCGCTCTCCGGCCACAAGCTGTACGCCCCGTTCGGCGCGGGGGTCCTCGTCGGGCGCGGCGACTGGCTGGACGCCGCCCCGCCGTACCTGGCCGGCGGCGGGGCGACCAGCCACGTCGGCGCGGGCACCCACGAGGTGCGCTGGGCGACCGGCCCGGCCCGGCACGAGGCCGGCACCCCGAACCTGCTCGGCGCGGTGGCCCTGGCGGCGGTCTGCGCCGCGCTCGCCGCCACGGACCGAAACGCCCTGCACGACCGGGAGCAGGCGCTGCTGGCCCGGCTGCGGGACGGGCTCGCGGCCCTGCCGCACGTGGTGGAGCTGCGCACCTTCGGCCCGGACGCCCCCCGGGTGGGCATCGCCTCCTTCGTGGTCGCCGGACGGGACTCCGCCGATGTCGCCGCCCACCTGGCCCGGGTGCACCGGATCGGGGTACGGGACGGGCTGTTCTGCGCCCACCCGCTGGCCCGGCGGCTGCTGACCGAGGCGGCGGCCCGGAGCGGTCGGGACGACCTGCCGCCCACCGCGCTGCGGGCCAGCCTCGGCCTCGGCACCACCGAAGCCGACGTCGACTCCCTCCTCACCGCCCTGGCCACCCTCCCCTGACGGGTGACCCCACCGGGTCCGGGCTGATTCACGGAAAGAGCGGTCATCCGAGGCTGAATGGGCCCTCGTTCCGTGAATCAGCGCCCAACACCGGAGGGGAGAGTCAGCCGACGGGGGGTGCGGTGGGGGGTTTGGGGGCGGGGCTCTGCTCGGTGGTCTCGCCGGTCCGCTGCTCCTTCTCGCCGAACGACTGCCGGACCAGGCGGTTCGCCTCCTCCTGCTCGATGCCGGAGGCCACCATCAGGTCACTGGCGGTCGTCCGTACCTGCGCGATCACCACGCTGCCGGAGAAGCCCACCCCCTCGGAGTACGCCCGGCCGGCCTCGCTGACCGCGCGCAGCGACCGCTCCCGGGCCTTCTCCGGCTCCTCCCCGGCGGCGAACTCGTGCCGGAGCAGGCGTACCGACTCGGCGAGGTGAGCGACCGCGTCGGGCATCGGTTCGGGGATCGGTTCCTCGTCCTCGATCATGGTGACGGAGCGGCGGATCAGCGTTCCGCTGTTGCGCATCGCCCGGTCGATCGGGTCGGCCGCCTCGGCGTAGTGGGTCAGCTCGCTGCGCCGGTGCCAGCGGGCCGGCGAGATGGTGGTGGTCTCCTTGGCGCCCTCGATCGCCTCGGAGAGCGCGGCCAACTCCTCCTTGTTCTCCCGCAGCCGGAACAGCGCCTGCTGCGCCGCCTGCCGGTCCCGTCTTCGCAGCGCCTCCGCGCACGCGTCGAGCTGCTGGGAGAGCAGGTCCAGCGCCGGCCGGGCGGCCCGGTTGATCACCCGTAACGGGTTCAGCGGCAACAGCAGCGCGGTCACCAGCAGAGCTATACCGCCCCCGATCGCGGCGTCCACGAAGCGCGGGATCTCGATGTTCTGGGTGGACGGCTTGAGCGTCACGATCAGCACGGCGGTCGCCGCCGCCTGGATCACGATGGCCACGCTGCCCCCGGCGAAGATGGTCAGCAGGATCGCCGCGGTCACCACCGCGCCGAGCTGCCAGGCGCCGGTGCCGAGCAGATAGATCAGGAAGTCACCGACGGCGACGCCGACGGCCACTCCGATGATCAGTTCCACGGTCCGGCGGAACCGCTGGCCGACCGAGGCGGCCAGGGTGCCCACCGCCGAGATCGGCGCGAACACCGGTTGCGGGTTGCCGAGCAACCGGTGGGCGACCAGGTAGGACAGGCCGGCGGCGAGCCCGGCCTGCAGCGCCAGGCCGAAGGCGGTCCGCACCCGGTGCAGCCGGTCGTGCAGGGTGGCCTTGCTCCGGTGCCGCAGCTCCTCCATCGCCTCGGCGATCCGCGCCCCGTCGACGTCGACCAGCCCCTCGCGCAGCCGAGTGCGTCGCATGAAGGGCAGTCGTCGGTCCCGGGCCACGGCCATGGCCGGTACTACCCGTCCCGCACCGGCTGAATCCTGCCGGGACGGGTGTGGGGCAGACTGCACCGGTGGTGGAGCTGATCGAACGATGGCGGGAGGCGGCCGGCGCGGCGGGGGCGGCCGACCCGGATGGCGTCGAGCGGGCCGGGTCCCGGCTGCTGGCCGCCTGGCAGGAGCCGCACCGGCACTACCACAGCGTGCCGCACCTGCGGGCGGTGCTGGACGTGATCGACGCGTACGCCGGGTCGGCCCGCCGCCCCGAGCTGGTCCGGCTGGCGGCCTGGTGCCACGACGCGGTCTACGACCCGCGGGCCGGCGGGGACGCCAACGAGCGGGCCAGCGCGGAGCTGGCCGGGGAACTGCTCGCCGACGCCGGGCTGCCGGCGGCTGCGGTGGCCGAGGTACGCCGGCTCGTGCTGCTCACCGCCGGGCACGCGGTGCCGCCCGGAGACCGCGACGGCGCCCTGCTCTGCGACGCCGACCTGGCGGTCCTCGCGGCCCCGCCCGCCGCCTACGAGCGCTACGCCGCCGCCGTCCGCCGGGAGTACGCCCACGTGCCCGACCCGGCCTTCCGCGCCGGCCGGGCACGGGTGCTGGAGGCCCTGCTGGCTCTCCCCGCCCTCTACCGTCTCCCCGGCCCGCACGCCCGCTGGGAGTCCCCGGCCCGCGCCAACCTCGCCCGCGAGCTAGCCGCCCTGCGCTGACGGCGATCCGGCGGCTGCGGTACCGACGATGGGCGCACCTCGGCCCGTACGGGCAGCCGGAAGTGCGAGATCGCGCAGCCGGGGGGTGGGTGGGCGGTGCAGGTGCTTGGGGCGGCGGAGGCCGGCATCGCGGAGGAGGCGGACGATCTCGCGGGAGGGGACGACCCGGGCGCCGAGCCAGACGGCCACCGGGAAGCGTTCCGCCGGCAGGTCGTAGTGGTCGCGGTCGAAGGCCCGGCGGGGTGCGCCCAGCGCCTCGGCGAAGGCGTGCAGTTCGGCGTACGAGACGTCGCTGACCAGGTGCGACCAGAGCCGGCCCCGCCAGGGCACCGAAGGCCGGTCCACGTACAGCATGGCGACCAACGGTACGCCCGGTTGATGATCACCGCCGACACGACCTAGCCTTCCCGGCATGGCCGCCAACCTCCTCCTCGACGAGCTGCGGGCCGCCCTCGGTGACGCCGCCGTGCTGACCGACCCGGACCTGTTGCGCACCCACGAGCGGGACGAGGCCGACCTCTGCGCGGCGGGTACGCCGCTGGTGGTGGTGCGCCCGCGCGGCACCGCGGAGGTGGCGGCGGTGGTCCGCGCGGCGGGCCGGCACGGCGCGCCGGTGGTGCCGCAGGGGGCGCGCACCGGGCTGGCCGGCGCGGCGAACGCGGTCGACGGCGCGGTGCTGCTCAGCACGGTGGCGATGGACCGGATCCTGGAGATCGATCCGGTCAGCCGGATCGCGGTGGTGCAGCCCGGGGTGGTGAACGCGACGCTGGCCGGCGCGGTACGCAAGCACGGCCTGTACTACCCGCCGGACCCGGGCTCGTGGGAGTCCTCCACCATCGGCGGCAACGTCGCCACCAACGCCGGCGGGATGTGCTGCGTCAAGTACGGCGTGACCACCGAGTACGTGCTCGGCCTGGAAGTGGTGCTCGCCTCCGGCGAGGTGCTGCGCACCGGTCGGCGCACCGCCAAGGGGGTCGCCGGGTACGACCTGACCCGGCTGTTCGTCGGCTCCGAGGGCACCCTCGGGGTGATCACCGAGGTGACCGTCTCACTCCGGCCGGCGCCGGAGGAGTCGCTGACCCTGGTCGCGGTCTTCCCCACCACCGCCGCGGCCGGTACGGCGGTCGCCGGGATCGCCGAGCGCGGGCTCACCCCGAGCCTGCTGGAGCTGCTGGACCGCACCCACCTGCGGGCCATCGAGGCGTACCGGCCGATGGGGCTGCGCACCGACGCGCAGGCGCTGCTGCTGGCGGCCGTGGACACCGGCGCCCGGGCGGCGGACGACCTGGCCCGGCTCGCCGAGGTGTGCGAGGCGGCCGGCGCCGACGAGGTGTACGCGGCCACCGACGCGGCCGAGGCCGCCGCCCTGCTCCAGGCCCGGCGGCTGGCCCACCCGGCGATGGAGCGGTTCGCCGCCGACACCTTCCCGGGCGGCAACGGCGGTCTGGTCATCGACGACGTGGCGGTGCCCCGCGGGGCGCTCGCCGCGCTGCTGGACGGGGTGGCCCGGATCGCCGAGGAGTGCTCCGTGCCGATCGGTGTGGTCGGGCACGCCGGTGACGGCAACCTGCACCCGAACATCGTGGTCGACCGCGCCGACCCGGCCAGCGTGGCGCGTGGCCGGCAAGCCTTCGACGAGATCATGCGGCTCGGCCTCGAACTCGGCGGCACCTGCACCGGCGAGCACGGCGTCGGGCTGCTCAAGCGGGACTGGCTGGCCCGCGAGATCGGCCCGGTGGGGGTCCGCGTGCACCAGGCGATCAGGGCGGCGCTCGATCCGGCGGGGCTGTTCAACCCCGGCAAGGTGTGCTGAACGTCAGCCCTTGTCCTCGGCCGGCGTGGTCTGGGTGAGCAGCAGCAGGATCTCGTAGGCCACCGCCGGCTTCGGCTCGCCCGGGCAGGCCTGGGTGGTGATGGTCAGCCTCGGTGTGATCAGCAGGCTGGAGGTCAACGCGTCGATGCAGCCCTGCTTGTACTGCCGGGCCTCGTCGGTCTCCTCCGCCAGGGCCGGGTCGGCGAGCATCCGCTGCAACCGCTGGGTCTGCTCCGGGTTGAGCTGACCCGTCGAGTCGACCCCGTCACCGGCGCAGTCCTTGCACTGCCACCGGCCGCTCGGGTCCACGTCGAGGGTCCGGACCGGACCGTCGAGGCCGAGCTTCTGCACCAACGACACCCGGCGCCCCGGCGCCCCGGTCGCGCCGCCCTGGCCGGGGCTGGTGCCGCCCTCAGCACGGCCGAACAGCGAACAGCCGGTCAGCTGGACCGCCAGCAGCAGGCTGGCGGAGAGCGCGACGACGCGCGACCATGATGGGCGAACCACGCCCGGCAACCTACCCCTCCGTAGGTAGCGCCGGGTACCCTCCAGACCGACGTTACCCGCCGGTCACCGCGCGGACGGCAGCTCCGCGCTGTCGCCGTCGACGCCCCGGTCGGCCGTGAACCCGCGTACGTCCGGCGCGCCCAGCAGGGCCGCGTCGGCGGCCACGTCGTCCGGCATCTCCTGGGACAGCTTCTCCGCCTCGACCCGGGCCCGGTAGTGGGCGACCTCACGGGCGCGGGCCGCCTCGTCCCAGCCGAGCACCGCGCCCATCAGCTCCGCGGCGTGCTCCGCCGACTCCAGGCCGCGGTGACTGGTCTCGAACGAGATCCGGGTACGCCGGGTCAGCACGTCCTCCAGGTGCAGCGCACCCTCGGCGCGGGCGGCGTACGTCACCTCGGCGGCCAGGTACTCCGGGGCGCCGTCCAGCGGGGAGCCGAGCAGCGGGTCGGCGTCGACCAGGGCGAGCAGGTCACGGGTGAGCGTGCCGTACCGCTCCAGCAGGTGCTCCACCACGCCCACCGGCATGCCGTGCCGGCGGGCCAGGTCGGCCCGGTCCCGCCACATCGCCGCGTACCCGTCGGCGCCGAGCAGCGGCAGGTCGGCGGTGCGCGACGGCCGGGTCCAGCCGAGCCGGTGCACCGCCCGGTCGACCACGTCGGAGGCCATCACCCGGTAGGTCGTGTACTTGCCGCCGGCCACCAACAGCAGCCCGAGCATCGGCTCGACCACCGCGTGCTCCCGGGAGAGCTTGGAGGTGGAGTCCGCCTCGCCGGCCAGCAGCGGGCGCAGCCCGGCGTAGACACCCTCGATGTCGTCGGTGGTCAGCGGCCGGTCCAGCACCGTGTTGACCTGCTCCAGCAGGTAGTCGATGTCCTTGGCGGTGGCCGCCGGGTGGGACCGGTCCAGCCGCCAGTCGGTGTCGGTGGTGCCGATGATCCAGTGGCCGCCCCAGGGGATGACGAAGAGCACGCTGCTTGCCGTCCGCAGGATCAGGCCGGTCTCGCCGGTGATCGCCGAGCGGGGCACCACCAGGTGCACACCCTTGGAGGCCCGGACCCGCACGCCGGGGCGCAGCCCGACGTCGTTGAGCATCCGGGACATGTCGTCGCTCCACACGCCGGTCGCGGCGATCACGGTGCGGGCGCGTACCTCGAACTCGGCGTCCGGTGAGCCGGCGGGCGCCTCCAGGTCGCGGACCCGGACCCCGGTCACCTCACGGGCCTGCCGGATCAGCCCCACGGCCCGGGCGCTGGTCACCACGGTCGCCCCGAGGCTGGCCGCGGTGCGGGCCAGGGTCACCACCAGACGGGCGTCGTCGACCTGACCGTCGTAATAGCGGATCGCGCCGGCCAGCTTGTCGGTCCGCAGGCTCGGGAAGGTCCGGTGGGCGCCCTCGCGGGTGAGGTGCCGGTGCAGCGGCATGCCGCGCCCGCCGCCGAACACTCCGGCGAACGCGTCGTAGGTGGCCACCCCGGCGCCGTAGTAGGACCGGCGGAAGAACCGTCGGGGCAGGTCCCGCAGCCCGCCCTCGGCGGGCAGCGGGACCAGGAACGGCACCGGCCGCACCAGGTGCGGGGCGAGTCGGGTGGCGAGCAGCCCGCGCTCGGTCAGCGCCTCGTGGACCAGGTGGAACTCCAACTGTTCCAGGTAGCGCAGGCCACCGTGGATGAGCTTGCTGGACCGGCTGGAGGTGCCGGCGGCGTGGTCCCGCGCCTCCACCAGGGCCACCTTGAGCCCGCGGGACGCGGCGTCGAGCGCGGCTCCGGCTCCGGTCACCCCGCCGCCGATGACCAGTACGTCGAACCGCTCGGCGCGGAGTCGGCGCAGGTCGTCGGCGCGGCGTTCGGCGGAGAGCTGACCGGCCACGGATCGGGACACATTGGGGTCACGCACCTGTCCACGGTAACCGTCCGGGCGCTCCGACGGCACCTGCCCGCCGGGCCGTACGGTGATGCCCATGACGGTCGGTCCGCCCGCAGCCCCGCCTCCGCCGGTCCACGGGTCCCGAGGGGGTGGGCCGTGGCCGGTGGTCGCCGCCGTCTTCACCGGCGTCTGGGCGGTGCTGGTCACCGTGCTGGGCCAGGTCGCCGGCTGGGTGCTCGACCAGGCGGTGCTGACCACCGGCCGGGACCGGGTGGTGCCGGTGTGGCCGGTGGTTGCGGTGGCCACCGTGCTGCTGGTGGGCGCGCCGACGCTGGCGCTCGCGCTGCTCCCCCGCTCCCCGGCGGTCCGGGCCACCGGCCGGGCCTGGCTGGTCGGCACGCTCGCGCTCGGCGCGACGACCCTGCTCCGGGCCCTGCCGCCGGTGCATCAGGAGGCGTATCTGGCCGCGCTGGCCGCCACCGCCGGCCTGCTGGCGCTGGTGGTGACCCGTTGGCCGCGCCGCCCCGCCGCCGCGGAGCCGGCCGGTGCCGCCGGCCGGGCAGGCGCGGGCGGCCCGGCGCCGGCCCGTCAGCCGCGGCCGGACGTCGCGCCCGGCGGCCGGCGGTCCGGTGCGGTCCGGCTGCTTGCGGTCGCCGCCGGCCTGGCGATGCTGCTGCCCTGGGCCTGGGTCGGCGCCCTCGGGGGTGCCCTGGAGACGGTGCTCGCCGGGCTCGCCGCCGCCGCGCTCGGAGCGCTCGCCGGGACGCTGCTCGACGCCGCCTTCTGGGGCCCGTTCGCGGTCGGCTCGCCGCCCCGGCCGGCCCGGCTGGTGCTGGTCGGCGGGCTGGTGGCCGGGGTGGCCCTGGTGCTGCTGGCCGGCGGGGCCGGGCAGTCCGGGGCGCAGCTGCCCGGGCTGTTCCTGCTGCCGCCGCTCGGGTTCGTGCTGGGCGCGCTGGACGCCGCGGCCCGCCACGCCGGCGGGCCGGCCGGGCGCGCCCCGGTCCGCTGGCTGGTCGGCCTCGCACTGTTCGGCCCGCTCGCCTTCGCCGACCCGGAGGAGATCACCCTCCTGCTGGCGACCAGCCGCGACGTGCCGTTCTGGGTCGCGGTCGCGACCGCCGCCGCGCTCGCCGTCGCGGTCCTGCTCGCCGTCGGGTACGGCGTGCCGCTGGCCCGGTCCCGGGCCCGCGCGCCCCGGCGCGGGGTGGCCGGGCTGGTCGCGGCGGGCCTGCTCGCCGCCGTGGCGGTGGTGTACGTCGTCCCCGGCCAGCCCGGCTGGTACGGCGAACGGCTGCTCGTGGTGCTGCGCGAGCAGGCCGACCTGACCGGGATCCCGACCGGGGCGCCCGGCCGGGCCGGCCGGGACGCCCGTACGGCCGAGGTCTACCGGCGGCTGGTGGCCACCGCCGACCGGACGCAGGGCGACCTGCGTCGCGAGCTGGCCCGGCTGCGCCTGCACCCCACGCCGTACTACCTGGTCAACGCCATCGAGACGGACGGCGGGCCGGCGGTGCGGTCCTGGCTTTCCGGGCGGCCGGAGGTGGCCCGGGTGCTGGTCAGCCAGCGGCTGCGCCCGCTTCCGGCAGCACCGCCCCCGGCCCGGGGTGACCAGCCCGCACCGACCGGTCCGGCCTGGAACGTCTCGCTGATCGGCGCGGACCGGGTCTGGTCCGAGCTGGGCGTCACCGGCGCGGGTGTGGTGGTCGGCAGCTCCGACTCCGGGGTGGACGGCCGGCACCCGGCACTGGCTGCCGGCTTCCGGGGCGGCGGCGACTCCTGGTACGACCCGTGGGAGCACACCCGCACGCCCGGCGACCGGGGTGGGCACGGCACACACACCGTGGGCAGCGCGGTGGGCCGGGAGGGCATCGGGGTGGCCCCCGGGGCGCAGTGGGTCGGCTGCGTCAACCTGGAGCGCAACCTGGGCAGCCCGGCCCACTACCTGGACTGCCTCCAGTTCATGCTGGCCCCGTTCCCGGCGGGCGGCGACCCGTTCACCGACGGGCGGCCCGGACGCGCCCCGGACGTGCTGACCAACTCGTGGGGCTGCCCGTCGATCGAGGGGTGCGATCCGGGGGCGCTGCGGCCGGCCACCGCCGCGCTGGCGGCGGCCGGGATCCTCGTGGTGGCCGCCGCCGGCAACACCGGCCCGTACTGCGGCTCCGTGGCCGACCCGCCGGCCCCGTACCCGGACGTGCTGACGGTCGGCGCGGTCGACGAGTCGCGCCGGCTCACCCGTTTCTCCAGCCGGGGTCCCGCCGCCGGAGGGCGGGCCAAGCCGGACCTGGTCGCGCCCGGAGCCGGGGTGACGTCCGCGTTTCCCGGCGGCGGTTACGCCACCCTCGACGGCACCTCGATGGCGACTCCGCAGGTGGCGGGGGTGGTGGCGCTGATGTGGTCGGCGAACCCGGCGCTCATCGGCGACCTGGCCCGGACCCGGCGGATCCTGCTGGACACCGCCGCCCCGGCCGGCGTGCCGCCGGGCACGGAGCGCTGCGGCGGTGACCGGGATCTGGTCGGCGCGGGGCTGGTCGACGCGTACGCGGCGGTCCGGGCCGCACGAGCGGAAGGCTGAACGCCCTCTGTTAGGAACCCTGCCTGATGTTCTAGGGTCGGCGACCATGAACGTGGAGATCATCGAGCTGGACCGGGACCGCCTGCCCGCGGTCGTCGACCTCTGCCGGCGGGCCCTCGACCTGCCGGAGGACGCCGTCGAGGCGCCGGCCATCGTGGACACCCTGGCCGATCGCGCGGCGGCCGACCGGCCGGTGCTACGGCTCGGCGCGGTACGCGCCGGCGAGTTGATCGGGGTGCTGGTCGGCTCGGTCTCGGCGCGGGACCCCCGGCTCGGTCACGTCGACCTGGTGGCGGTGGCGCCGCCGGAGCGACGGCGGGGCGTCGGGCGGGCCCTGCTGAGCGAGGCGGAACGGCGGCTGGCCGGCCGCGGCGCGACCGAACTGCTGCTCGCCGGGAACCCGCCGTACTACGCCTGGCCGGGCATCGACGTGCGGTACACCCCGGCGGTCTGCGCCGCGCTGCGCCTCGGCTACCGGCAGGACCGTACCGCCTGGAACATGACCGCTGACCTGGCGGCGGGGTCTCCGGCGCTGCGCTCGACGGAGGCCGCCGAGCGCCGGCTGGCCGACGGCGGTGTCACGGTGCGGCGGGCCGAGCCGGCGGACCTGCCGGCGTTGGCCGCGTTCGCCCGGGAAAACTTCGGCGGGACGTGGGACGGCGAGCTCGCCGGCTCGCTGGGCCGGCCGCACGCGGGCGCGCACCTGGCCGAGCGGGACGGCACGCTCCTCGGCTTCGCCGCGTACGGTTCGTCCCGGCCGAGCTGGTTCGGTCCGATGGGGACGGCCCCGGCGGCCGAGGGCTCGGGGATCGGCGGCGTGCTGCTGCGCCGCTGCCTGCTCGACCAGGCGGCGGCTGGGTTCGAGGCGGCGCAGATCGGCTGGGTGGGCCCGGTGCCGTTCTACTCGCAGGCGGCGGGGGCGCGGATCGAGCGGGTGTTCTTTCTCTACCGAAAGGAGCTTAACGGACAAAAGTAACGTACCGTCATTTCGCCTCCCCGGTCATCGACCGCACCCTACCGTCGGTTCGTAGAGGAGGCAGCCATGACCATGGAAGACGAACGTACCGACGACCCGGCGGTGAGCTGGCGTCCGGTCGACGAACTCCCCGGGCAACTGCCGTTCGACCGGCTCGACTACGGCGACGCCGAGCAGCTCGCGGAGATGACCGGCGGCGGGGAGCCGGCCACCGAGGAACCGCTGCAACCGGTGGACGAGCCGATCCGCATCCCGCCGCCGTACGACCGCACGCACAAACGACGCAACCAGCGGCGGTTGCCGGGCTGAGCGCGACGGAACGGGGGCGGACCGCTGACGCGGCCCGCCCCCTTTCGGCGTACTGGTGGAGCTGGACTCAGAAGTCCATGTCCCCGCCGCCCGGGCCAGCCGGGGCAGCCGGGGTCTTCTCCGGCTTGTCCGCCACGACGGCCTCGGTGGTGAGGAAGAGCGCCGCGATCGAGGCGGCGTTCTGCAGCGCGGAGCGGGTCACCTTGGCCGGGTCGATGATGCCCGCGGCCAGCAGGTCCACGTACTCGCCGGTCGCGGCGTTGAGGCCGTGACCCGGGTCGAGGTTGCGGACGTGCTCGACGACGACGCCACCCTCCAGGCCGGCGTTGACGGCGATCTGCCGCAGCGGGGCGTCCAGCGCGATCTTGACGATCTGCGCGCCGGTCGCCTCGTCACCGGCCAGGTCCAGCTTGTCGAAGGCGGTCTTGCCGGCCTGCACCAGCGCGACGCCACCACCCGGGACGATGCCCTCCTCGACGGCGGCCTTCGCGTTGCGGACGGCGTCCTCGATGCGGTGCTTGCGCTCCTTGAGCTCGACCTCGGTGGCCGCGCCGACCTTGATCACCGCAACGCCACCGGCCAGCTTGGCCAGCCGCTCCTGCAGCTTCTCGCGGTCGTAGTCGGAGTCGCTCTTCTCGATCTCGGCCCGGATCTGGTTGACCCGACCCTGGATCTGCTCGGCGTCGCCGGCACCGTCGACGACGGTGGTCTCGTCCTTGGTCACCACGACCTTGCGGGCGCGGCCCAGCATGTCGAGGCCGACGGCGTCCAGCTTGAGGCCGACCTCCTCGCTGATGACCTGGCCGCCGGTGAGGATGGCGATGTCGGCCAGCATGGCCTTGCGACGGTCACCGAAGCCCGGCGCCTTGACGGCGACCGACTTGAAGGTGCCGCGGACCTTGTTGACCACCAGGGTCGCCAGGGCCTCACCCTCGATGTCCTCGGCGATGATCAGCAGCGGCTTGCCCGACTGCATGACCTTCTCCAGGATCGGGAGCAGGTCCTTCACCGAGGAGATCTTGCTGTTGACGATCAGGATGTAGGGGTCGTCGAAGACGGCCTCCATACGCTCCGGGTCGGTCATGAAGTAGGCGGAGACGTAGCCCTTGTCGAAGCGCATACCCTCGGTGAGCTCCAGCTCCAGGCCGAAGGTGTTGCTCTCCTCGACGGTGATGACGCCTTCCTTGCCCACCTTGTCCATCGCCTCGGCGATGATCTCGCCGACGCTCGGGTCTGCGGCGGAGATGGAGGCGGTGGAGGCGATCTGCTCCTTGGTCTCCACGTCCTTGGCGAGCTTCAGCAGCTCCTCCGAGACGTTGGCCACGGCGGCCTCGATGCCCCGCTTCAGGGCCATCGGGTTGGCACCGGCGGCCACGTTGCGCAGGCCCTCCCGGACCAGGGCCTGGGCCAGGACGGTCGCCGTCGTCGTGCCGTCACCGGCGACGTCGTCGGTCTTCTTCGCGACCTCCTTGACCAGCTCGGCGCCGATCTTCTCGTACGGGTCCTCGAGCTCGATCTCCTTGGCGATGCTCACACCATCGTTGGTGATGGTGGGGGCACCCCACTTCTTCTCGAGCACGACGTTGCGGCCCTTGGGGCCGAGCGTCACCTTCACGGCGTCGGCGAGCTGGTTCATGCCCCGCTCGAGGCCGCGGCGCGCCTCTTCGTCGAACGCGATCATCTTGGCCATACGGCGTTGTCCTCCTGGACACTCACGGGCCAACCGGGGATTCCCCGGATGGGCCGCCTGGTGTACGCACCTTGGGGACGTCGCCACCTGGCGACGACGACGTCTCCTCGGTCGGGCCGGACAGCCCGCGACGACCGGCCCCGTGCCGCTCCGACGCCATCGAGACGCCGGGCGCGGCCGTGGCCCTACCGCCCCGACCATTGGCACTCACCGCATGCGAGTGCCAATGACCTGTTTAGCACTCTCCCTAGCCGAGTGCAAGCACGATGCCCCCGCTCAGCCGAGTTCCGCAGCGAGTCGGGCGGCGTTCACGGGACCTTCGTGGGCACGCTGCTCGGTGTACGTGACGAGCAGCCCGACGAGTTGCACCAGGTAGGCCGGGACGGCCAGCACCGCGCCCGCCACCGCCACCAGCACGGCGCCCACGGCGGTGCCCGGGGCGGACATCGGGTCCACGCCGTACCCCAGCTGGCCGAGCGCGCTCAGCACGGCGTTGGCCAGACCCACGACGAGGAGCGCGGCCAACACCAGCGAGACCCGCCCCAGCACCGCCCCGAACCGCTTGTGGAAGATCCCGAACGAGCGCCCCATCGGGTCCTGCCGCTCGAAGAGGTAGACCGGGCCGAACAGGGCCGCCGCGAAGATCACGTAGATCCCGGGGAGCACGCAGGCGCAGGAACCCACCATGATCAGCAGCGAGGCGAGGAGGGTCCAACCCCAGAGGCCCACGGCCCGGCGCCACCCGTACCGGAAGGCGGACCCGACGGTGGCCGGCTCGCCGGCCGCCTGCCGGGTGACCAGCCAGGTGCCGGCGGCCCAACCGGCGGCCTGGAGCGGGCCGAAGATCAGGGCGGCGAGCAGCATCGCCCCGTAGAGGGCGAACACGTCGCCGAAGTACCCGTCCGGCAGGACGAGGGTGCCCTGCGGCCCGGCGACGGGCTGACCGGTCGGAGCGAGGCCGACCGAGAGGATCGCGATGACCGCCGCCGGCAACCCCTGGGTGAGCAGCATGATCGGCAGCAGCTGCCGCCAGTCGCGGCGCAGCACACCGGCGCACCGGGCGAACCAGCCGCCGAACCCCGCGTGCGGGGGCGGGACCAGCGGGTCATTCGGGTCGCCCCCCGGGTACCAGCCGTAGGGCTGCCCGGGGTACGCCCCGCCGGGCATCGGAGCGACCGGGGCCGGCCACGACCAGCCGTGCGGCTGCCCCGCCGGATCACCCGGGTAGGCCCCCCAGGGCTGCCCGCCCGGCGCGGTCGGATACCCCGCTTGACCCGGCGCGACGAACCCCGGCCCGACCGGCGCGGGCTGACCCGGGATGGTGGAGTCCGACCGGCCGGGACCGGGCTGACCAGGCGCGGCGAACCCGGGCGGGCCGGGCAGGGTCGGATCGCCGGGCTGCGCCGGCACGGCCGGCCAGCCGGGCTGCCCCGGCCACGCCGGAACCGTCGGGGTGAACTCTCCGGACGTGACGCGGTGGTCCGCATGCCCCGCTGGGGCCGGCGCGGCGGCCGGCGGTGTCGACGGGGTCGGGTCGACCGGGTAACCGGACGACGCCGGGGGCACCGGCTCGATGGGGCCCGACGGGGGCTGGTCGGACATGAACCCTCCTCAGCGGCGATGGCTGGAACGGCTCACGATCTTCCCTGGTGCGCGCCCGCACCGCAGCCCCTGATCGGGGTCGAAAGCCGCCGAGGAGCGGCGAGGGGATCAGGCGATGACGCGGACCCGCTCGGCCTGCGGACCCTTCTGGCCCTGGGCGATCTCGAACTCGACCCGCTGGCCGTCGTCCAGCGCCTTGTAGCCGTCCATTTCGATCGCGGAGAAGTGGACGAAGACGTCCTGCCCGCCGTCGACGGCGATGAAGCCGTAGCCCTTTTCGGCGTTGAACCACTTGACGGTGCCCTGTGCCACGGTGCACTTCCTCACTCTGCGCGGCGTACCACAACCCGGAAGCCGGCGAACCGGCACCGGCGGACCACCGTTTCGGCGATCGGCGACGGCCGCTGAATCGGTGACCGAAATCGCACGCTACACGAAGCGTGACGACACCGCACGACCACAAATCGGGCATATTTCGGCCAGCATCGGGCCCGGCCGGATGCCACCCGCGGACGCTCCGGTATTCATGCAACATGACCAGCGCGCCCACGATGACCGCGGTCGGTACCGCGACCGTCCGCCGGATCCGTCGGGAGGACGCCGCCCGGATGCGGGCGCTCCGGCTGGAGATGCTCGCCGATTCGCCCCTGGCGTTCCTGGAGACCGTGGCGGAGGCCGCCGCCCGCCCGCACGCCGAGTTCGCGTCCCGGATCACCGCCGTCTCCCAGGGCAACAGGAGCGCCCAGTTCATCGCCGATCCGGGTGGCCGCTTCGTCGGACACGCCGGCGGCGTCGCCGCCCCGGACGAACCGGGGCTGACCGTCATCCACGCCGTCTACCTCACCCCGGCCTGGCGCGGCAGCGGACTGCTCGGCGCGCTGGTGGACCGGGTGGCCGCCTGGTCACGGGCGTGCGGCCGGCCCGACCTGTTGATGGAGGTGGTGGTCGGCAACGACCGCGCTTACCGGGCCTACCAGAAGCTGGGCTTCATCGACACCGGCGTCCGCGTCCCGCACCCCCGGATCCCCGCCCTCACCGAACTCCAGATGCGCCGCCCCGCCTGACACCCCGGCGGCCCGAGCCTGCGCGACCAGGCCCGACCGGACGGGTTTCCGGGGCAGGCCGCCTCGCGCAGGGATCAAGCCTGACCGCCCGGAGCGAGGTGGCCGGCCCCGGAAACCCGAGAAAGCAATTCAGACGTGCCGGCGGCTCTGCACGATCCGGAACCGGTTGGACACGTACGCCCCGTCGGTCAGCGCCGAGTTCGCCGCCGGGTTCGCCCCGGAGCCGTGGAAGTCGGAGAACGCCGCCGACTGGTTGACGAACACCCCGCCGGTGAGGTTGCAGGACAGGTGCACGCCGGCGTCGATCGCCGCCGCCTCGGCCGCGTCGAGCACCGCCTCGTCGGTGGAGTAGACCGCCGCGGTGAGCGCGCCCTTCTCCCCCACCGTCTCGCGCAGGATGCGCAGGCTGTGCTCGGTCGAATCGGTGGCGATGGCGAACGAGATCGGCCCGAACCACTCCCGCGAGTAGGTCGCGGTGTCGGCGGCGTCCAGCTTCACGATGCTCGGGGTACGCACCACCGCGCCCGGGAAGGACGGGTGCTCGACGGTCCGCGACTCCAGCACCGGCTCGCCGACCTTGGTCACCTCCTCCAGCCGCTCCAGCACGCCGTCGTTGACGATCGCGCCGGTCAGCTCGACGCCCCGGGCCGGGTCGGCGGTGAGCTTGCCGACCGCCGCGGCGATACCGGCGGCCACCTCGTCGAAGCTCTTGTGCCCCTGGTCGGTGGAGATGCCGTCCCGGGGGATGAGCAGGTTCTGCGAGGTGGTGCACATCTGCCCGCTGTACAGGGTGAGGGTGAAGCCCAGGTTGCGGCAGAGGCCGACGAAGTCGTCGGTGGAGTCGATCACGACCGTGTTCAGGCCGGCCTTCTCGGTGTAGACGGCGGCCTGCCGGGCGTTGGCCTCCAGCCAGTCGCCGTACTCGGTGGAGCCGGTGAAGTCGACGATCTTGACGGCCGGGTGCAGGGCCAGGGTCGAGGCGAGCTTCTCGCCGGCCGCCTCGGGGGCGAGCTGCACCAGGTTCGGGTCGAAGCCCGCCTCGGCGAGCACCTGGCGGGCGTACTTCACGGTGATCGCGAGGGGCAGCACCGCGCGCGGGTGCGGCTTGACGATCACCGGGTTGCCGGTGACCAGCGAAGCGAAGAGTCCCGGGTAGGAGTTCCAGGTCGGGAACGTGTTGCAGCCGATCACCAGGGCCACACCGCGGGGCACCACGTGGAACGTCTTGCTCATCCGCAGCGGGTCGCCCTTGCCGGCGGCCTTCTCCCAGCCGGCGGTCCCCGGGTGGCGGGTCATCTCGGCGTACGCGTAGGCGATCGCCTCCAGAGCCCGGTCGAGCGCGTGCGCGCCGCCGGCCTGGAAGGCCATCACGAACGCCTGACCGCTGGTGAACTGCACCGCGTTGGCCAGCTCGAAGACGTTCTTGTGCAGCCGGTCGAGGATCTCCAGGCAGACGCCCACCCGGGCCTGCGGGCCGGCGTCGCGCCAGGCGGGCAGGGCGGCGGTGGCGGCGGCCACCAGCTGGTCGGCGCCGGCGTGCGGGTAGCGCACGTCCAGCCCCACCCCGAACGGGCTGACCTCGGTGGCGACGGTCCCGCCGCCACCCGCCTGGTCGAGCGGGAAGTCGGCGTTCAGGTACGCCTCGAAGGCGGCCTTGCCGTCGGCGGCGGCGGTCTCGCCGTACACCCGGGGGCTGGGCGACTCGGGGTAGGCGGACCAGTACCCGCGCTCCGTGATCGCGGTCAGCGCCCGGTTGAGGGTGTCGGCGTGCCTGTCGTACAGGGGGTGCGGGGTCTCCGTCATGCCCGCCATCATGCAACAGGAAGCCACCAGATCAGTAGTGGCCTGTCACAACTTCAGATCGTCAGCTGCCAGTCCGTCGAGCCGGCCGCCGGGCGGAAACCGAGCTGCTCGTTGATCGCGATCATGTGCGCGTTGGCCGCCGCGTTGTAGGTGTCGATCACCCGGAGCCCCGGCTCGTGGGCCAGGGCGTGCTCCAGGTTCTCGACCTTGACGAGCAGGCCGAGCCGGTGGCCGCGGTGCGCCGGGTCGACGATGGTGATCTGCTGCCAGGCGTGCCAGGTGGTGGTGGCGTCGAGGCTGAGCTGGCTCCAGGCGACCAGCCGGCCGGACGCCTCGTGCACCGCGCCGACGTTGTGTCGGCGGACGCCCCGGGCGTCCAGCGCCCGCTCCGCCGCCCGGGCCCGCTCCGCGTCCATCCTCTCCTGCTCCCACGCCAGTTCACCCATCGGGGCGTCGAGCAGCAGTCGGCCCTCCAGGTGGGCGACGTCCGCGACGTACTCCTCGGGGGCGTGGTCGCCCCAGCGGATCGTGCGGTAGCCAGCGGCGGCCGCTCGCGCCTCGGCCAGCAGGGCGGCCAGCCGGGACCGGTCGAGCGCGGTCACGTCCAGCCGGCGGCGGACGTCGGAGAGCGCCGGGCGCGCCCCGACCGCAGCCGCGAACGCCGCCCCGGGCAGTTCCCGGCCCTTCTCCCCCGGCAGCGCGGTGACGGTCGGGCCGACCAGCCGTTTTCCGCCGTGCTCCCGCAGCAGCCGCACGCCGTGCTCGTGCAGCGCCCGCCCCACCCCGCGCCGCCGGTACGCCGGGTCCACCACCAGGTCGACGCTGGCGTTCTCGGTGTTGTCCAGGATGTGCAGGTAGAGGCGGAGCCAGCCGACGGGCGCCCCGTCGAGGCGGGCCACCACCCAGCGGGGGTCGATGCCGGGCATCGGATGCCACAGCGGCGCCTCGAACCGCCGCCGGCACAGCGGGGGTAGGTCGGGTTCGTCCACGGCCTGGGCCGCCATCGCGATCCGGTACACCGCGTCGCGGGTCGGCTGATCGTTCGCGTCGAGCGGAGTGACGGAGATGCCCATGCGGGTCAGCCTGCGACACGTACAGCGAGGGGGCCAGCGGTTTTCCCGCCGGCCCCCTCGGACGTTGGTCGGGAGGGACGTCCGCACAACGCCTCCGGCGTTGGGTCGCAAGAACTTGAAAAGCCTCCGGCGGATGCCCTCCCGCACCGAGCATCTTGCGCTGTCCGGTTCCTGCCGTCAAGTCCTTGCCGGCGGGTTTTCCACACTCACAGCAAATCGCCAGTTACCCACCGGATCCCCCCGATCCCCCGCTCGGGCGATCCACCGTCCCCCGCTCAGCCGAGCAGGCCGGCGTCGCGGGCCGCGCGGAGGGAGGGCCGGATGCGGTGGGTGGGACCGACCTCGGTCGCGACCGCGTCGAGAGTCTTCAGGCCCTCGCCGGTGTTGAAGACGACCGTCTCCGCCGCCGGGTCGAGCCGGCCCGACTCGACCAGCTTGCCGAGCACCGCGACGGTGACACCGCCGGCGGTCTCGGCGAAGACGCCGGTGGTCCGGGCGAGCAGCCGGATACCGGCGCGGATCTCGTCGTCGTCGGCGTACTCCATCCAGCCGCCGGTGCGGCGCACCGCCTCCAAGGCGTAGAGGCCGGCGGCGGGGTCGCCGATGTTCAGCGACTTGGCGATGCCGGTCGGCTTGACCGGGTTGATGGTGTCGCGGTCGGCGTGCAGCGCAGCGGCGATCGGGTTGCAGCCGGCGGACTGCGCGCCGAACACCTTCCAGCCGCCGGCCGGCGCCTCGACCAGACCGATCTCGACCAGCTCGGCGAACGCCTTGTCGATCTTCGTGAGCAGTTCGCCGCTGGCCATCGGGATGACCACCTGGGCCGGGATCCGCCAGCCGAGCTGCTCGGCCACCTCGTAGCCGAGGGTCTTGGAGCCCTCCGCGTAGTAGGGCCGGACGTTGACGTTGACGAAGGCGGTGTCCTCGAACTCGTCGGTCTCCACCAGCTCGCCGCAGAGCCGGTTCACGTCGTCGTACGAGCCGTCGATGGCGACCAGGTCACCGCCGTAGACGGCGGTGGTGACCACCTTGCCCTGCTCCAGGTCGCTGGGGATGAAGACCACCGAGGGCACCCCGACCCGGGCCGCGTGGGCGGCCACCGAGTTGGCCAGGTTGCCGGTGGAGGCGCAGGCGTAGCGACGGAAGCCGAGGGCGCGGGCGGCGGTCAGCGCCACCGACACGACCCGGTCCTTGAACGAGTGGGTCGGGTTGGCGCTGTCGTCCTTGACCCAGAGCGGGGCGGTGAAGCCCAGCTCGGCGCCGAGGTTCGGGGCCGCGACCAGCGGGGTCAGCCCCGGGTCGAGGGTCACCCGGGTGGCCGGGGCCTGGCCGGCGGGGAGCAGGGCCGCGTACCGCCAGAGGTTCTTCGGGCCCGCCTCGATCTGCTCCCGGGTGACGGCGGCCAGAGCCGCGGCGTCGTAGTCGACCTCCAGCGGGCCGAAACACTCGTAGCAGGCGTGCTGGGCGGCGAGCGGGTAGCGCGCGGAACAGGCGCGACAGATCAGTGCGCGGGCCGGGCTGAGGGTGGTGTCGATGCCGGACGTGGCGGGAAGCGTCGACGTCATGTCGAGGAGTTCCTCTCATCTTTCCCCGCATCGCCTCGTGCGGCGGGGACGGAATTGGCACCTGCCCGCCGTCGCTCGTCGTCGAGCGCGCGGGTGGTTGCCGGGGCGTCATCGGGCCGTATCCCTCAGCCCCTCTGGATGAGGTATGCAGTTGTGCCGCCGAGTCTATGCACAGTCCACGCGGCTGTCCCCGGCGATTCCCACGCTGTGAGCCACCCCGCCCACCCCACCCCCGAAATCCGCGCAAATTCACGGAAAGAGTGGCCATCCGGCGTCGGATGGCCACTCTTTCCGTGAATCAGCGTCCCGCCGAGGGGATCAGCGGGTGAGGAGGGCGACGGGCTCGGTCACCGCGGGGTGGTCGACCACGGCTGCCGGGGCGGAGGTGGTGGCGGGCTTGCGGGGGCGGGTGGCGAGGTTCGCGACGACCAGCGCGGCGATGGTCAGCGCCGCGCCGGCCAGCTCCACCGCACCGGGCCGGTAGCCACGCAGGGTCTGCACCAGGAACGTGGTCACCGGGACCAGGTTCATGAAGAGTGCGGCGTCGGCCGGGCCGAGCCGGCGTACCCCGGTGTTCCAGGACAGGACCGCGAGCACCCCGGCGACGATCACCGCGTACGCCAGCTGCGGGGCGACCGCGACGAGGTCCGCAGCGGCCGGCGCGTGCTGGAGTCCGGTGAGGTCGGCGACGGCGCTGGCGGCGAGCATCGCGAGCATGCCGGCGACGGAGGTGAGCGTGGTGTAGCGCAGCGGCGAGTACTCGGGGAAACGGCTCGCGCCGTGGGTGTAGATCGCCCAGGCGAGCACCGCGCCGATCATGAGCAGTCCGCCGACCCCGAACTGGCCCAGCCCGTCCAGCCGGCCCCGGGTGATCACCAGGGCCACGCCGACCAGCGCGACAAGCGACATGCCGAGCAACGCCGGCCGGGGCCGTACGCCGTCCCGGACCCACCGGACGAACTGGGTGACCAGCGGCGTGGTGGCGGCGAAGAGGGCGATCTGCTGCGGCGCGGCGTGCCCGAGGGCGAGGTTGGTGAGCACGTTGAAGCCGGCGAAGCCGCCCACGCCGAGCAGCACCACCTCGGTCGCGCGTCCCAGGGCCCGGAAGGCGGCCAGCCCCTCCCGGGCCAGCAGCAGGGCGAGCAGCACGGCCGTGGCGAGCACGTACCGGGCGGCGGTCAGGTTGAGCGCGTCCACCCGGGTGAGCGCGCTGGCCAGGACCGGGAACATGACGCCCCAGCTCAGCACGGCGAAGAGCGGGAAGGCGGCATGACGAGAGCGCATCACAGCTCCTATGTTCGAGTATCGTCGAACCAACGACATCGACCATAGGAGGTTGTTCGACGAATGTCGAACATGGGTTACCCTGGTCACATGGAGCTGCACGAACCCGAGCTGCGGGACGTACCGGTCACCGCTGTGCTGGCGGCCCTGGCCGACGACGTACGGCTGCAGATCGTCCGAGCCCTCGCCGAGGGCGGCGGCGAGTACGCCTGCGGCACCTTCGAGTTCGGCGTGTCCAAGGCGACCCGCAGCCACCACCTCAAGGTGCTGCGCGAGGCCGGTCTGACCCGCACCCGGGTCGCCGGCACCAGCCGGTACGTCCGGCTGCGCCGGGACGAACTGGACCGCCTCTACCCGGGGCTGCTCGACGCGGTCCTCACCACTCGCGCCCCGTCCTGAGCCCGTCCGGCGGCAGCGGCGACGGGCGGCCGGGCGGCCGATGATCCGGGGTGGCGTGGGCCCAGTACCGTGCGGGCACCTTCCCCGAGAGGACCCGCCCGCCCATGCGCCGGACCCTGCCGAGCCTCGCCGCCGTCGCCCTGCTCGGTTTCCTGACCGCCTGCGGGGGTGACTCCGGCGCGATCTCCACCGCGACCAGCACGGTCACCTCGTCGGCCGAGGCCCCGACCGCCCCGGCCGCGTCGGCACCCGCCGCGGTCACCCCCAGCGCCGTCCCGAGCACCGCCCCGACGACGAAGCCGGTCGTCGCCGCCGAGCCGGCCCCGCCCAAGGTGCCGGCGCTCACCTGCAAGCAGCTCGCCGGGGCGCAGCTGGGCAGCGCGAAGGTGCCGTTCAACGGCTACCCGGACTACATCCCGCTGCTCGACGGCGGCTGGAGCGGCGAGGACGGGGCCACCGTCGAGCTGCAGAAGCCGTGCGGCATCGGCGACCTGGACGGCGACGGCGCGGCCGACGCGGTCGGCACAGTGCTGCTGCGCGCCGGTGGGACCGGGCAGTTCTGGAGCGTCGCCTTCTGGCACAACTCGGCCGGCAAGCCGGCCTACCGCAGCCTGGTCGACCTGGGCGACCGGAACCCGGTCACCTCGATCAGCGTCTCGGGCCAGCGGGCCACCGTGGTCTGGCTCACCCGCTCGGACGGCAGGACCATGGCCGAACTGGACATCAGGCGCACCAGCGTCTACCAGCTGTCCGGCACCACGGTCACCGAGGTCAGGCACACCGACGCGCCGTACACCCCCTGACCAGAGGACCCGACGGCGCCCCTCCCCCCTGCCCGCCCGCGCGGCCGGTGCCCGACCGGAGGCGAGGAGCGCGGCGGGCCGGGTGAGCAGCCCGGCGAGCAACAGCGCCCCGCAGACCAGCTGGATCAGCGCTGCCCACCAGGCCGGCCACTCACCGGCCGGGATCGGGTGCCCGCTGCCCCGGTTGCCACCCAGGACACCGAAGACCGACGCCAGGCCGTGGCAGAGGAAGAGCAGCCCCGTCACCGTGCGGAACAGGGACAGGACGGGGCCGTGCAGGCGAGCGGGGTTCATCGAGACCTCCATCGAGGGTTGCGGATGGATGCAGGATGAGCCACGTATCTACAGGCTTGAAGGATTTCCTTCCCGCTGGGAACGCTCCCAACGGCTCGGACCGGTCAGCTGGTGACATCCTTCCGGGTGAACCGCCAGAACGCGAGGCTCCAGAACAGGGTGGCGTAGCAGATCGCCGAGACGGCCCCACGTACCACGTCGTCGGTCTGCGCCGGGGTGGACAACAGCCCCAGCCAGGCGCTGCCGTAGTGGGTGGGCAGCAGCGCGCGCAGCCCACCCAGCGCGGTGATCTGGTCCAGGATGCTGGACAGGATCCAGAGCAGCACCGCCCCGCCGACCGCGCCGAGCGCCGCGTCCGTGGTCACCGAGAGCAGGAACGCCAGGCCGGCCACCACCAGCAGGACGACCGCCAGGTAGCCGAGCACCGCGAACAGGCGCAGCAGGCCGTCGGCCGGAGCCAACTCGGCGGCGACCTGACTGCGCAGCGGGGACCAGCCGTACCGGAGGGTGCCGGCCAGCAGCGCGGTGCCGAAGAGCAGCAGCAGGGCCAGCGCCGAGTACGCGAGCGCGACCAGCAGCTTCACCGCCAGCAGCCGGGCCCGGGGCACCGGGATCGCCAGCAGGTAACGCAGGCTGCCCCAGCTCGCCTCGCTCGCCACCGTGTCCCCGCAGAACAGCGCCACCACCACGACCAGCAGGAAGGACGAGGACACGAAGAGCGAGAACAGGGTGAAGTTCAACCCGCCCCCGGTGGCCAGGTCCACCAGGCTGCCGAACTCGTTGTTCCGGTTCCGGTCCGCGTTGCCGGAGTTGAACTCGAACGCGACCAGGATGATCAGCGGCAGCAGCACCATGAAGCCCAGCGTGAGCTGGGTACGCCGCCGGGACGCCTGCCGGCGGAACTCGGCCAGGAAGGGCAGCGTGGCGGACGGCCGGTAACCCGCCGCCGCACCCGCCCGGTCCACCGTGCCCACCGAGGTCGACCCCGCCATCACCGGTCCCCACTTCCCCGAGAGTTCTCGCCCACCAGGGCGAGGAACGCGTCCTCCAGGCGGCGCCGGGGCACCACCCGGTCCACCCCGATGCCGGCCCGGACCAGCTCGGCCACCACCTCGCTGCGGGCCGTGCCGTTGGTGTCCACGACCAGGCCGCCGTCGCCGTCGGGCAGCACCCGTACGCCGCCGAGCCGGTCGAGCACGGTCCGGGCGGCGTCCGGATCGCTCACCTCGAACAGCACGCTCGGCGACTCGCCGACGATCTCCTCGACCGGGCCCGAGGCGACGATCCGCCCCTTGTTCACCACCACCGCGTGGGTGCAGGTCTGCTCCACCTCGGCCAGCAGGTGGCTGGAGACCAGCACCGCCCGGCCGTCCGTGGCGTACCGCTGCAGCACCCGGCGCATCTCGGCGATCTGCGGCGGGTCCAGGCCGTCCGTCGGCTCGTCGAGCACCAGCAGCTCGGGCAGGCCGAGCATGGCCTGGGCGATGGCCAGCCGCTGCCGCATGCCGTGGCTGTAGTTCCGCGTCCGCCGGTGCACCGACGAGCCCAGGCCGGCGATCTCCAGCGCCGCGTCGAAGTGCGCGTCCGCCCACGGCCGCCCGGTCGCCCGCCAGTACGCCTTGAGGTTGTCCAGACCCGACAGGTGCGGCAGGAAGCCGGGCCCCTCCACCAGCGCGCCGATCCGGGAGAGCACCGGCGAGCCGGGCACCAGCCGGTGGCCGAACACGTAGATCTCCCCGGCGGTCGGCTGGGTCAGCCCCATCAGCACCCGCAACGTGGTGGTCTTGCCGGCGCCGTTCGGCCCGAGCAGGCCGACCACCTGGCCCGGGTGCACCTCGAAGTCCACGTTGGAGACCGCGACGAAGCCGTCCGCGTACTCCTTGCGCAACTCGCGGACGGCGAGCGGGACGTCCGCGTACCTCGGGTGGACGGAGGTGTCCTGGCGGCGGTGCCGGCGGCGGACGACCAGGACGACCACCACCAGCCCGACCGCGATCGCGGCGAGCAGGCCGACCAGCACCCAGCGCCAGAGCGCGGCCGAGGTCGGGATCGGCTCGGCGTCGACGGTGGGCACCGTCAACGCCGCGTCGCCCAGGGCCACCTGGTAGACGGTCGGCTCGGCCGGAGTGGCGTACGCCTGGTCGGAGGTGGCGACCACGACCCGCAGCCGGTGCCCGGCCTCGACCCGGCGGACGATCGCCGGCAGGGTCACCGTGACCGGCTGGGCGGCGTCGACGGTCCGTGGCAGACCGGTCAGCCGGACCGGGGCGACCAGGCCGTCCGGGAGGGTGGCCGCGCCCTTCGGGTCGACGTCGTAGAGCTTGACGAAGAGCACCGCCTCGCCGGTGGGCGAGGCCGCCCGGATCCGTACGGTCGGCGCGCCGACCACGTCGACCGCCTGGGCCAGCGGGGCGGATTCGAACCGGGCGTGCTGGCCGGGGATGTCGCCGGCCACCCGGTCCAGCAGCGAGCCGAGCGCCCCGGCGAACGGCACCGCGGAGATCGCCGCCGGGTTCCCGTTGGGCGGGTTGGCGATGGTCTGTGCCATGCCGGTCAGCGCGACGTCCCGGCGGCCCTGCCCGGTCACCCCCGGGTAGTCGGTGGTCCGGTAGCCGGTGGCCACCAGGCCCCGGTCGAGCGCGTCGAAGCCGGCGATCCGGGAGAAGGTGAAGCCCTGGCCGGGCACCGCACCCTCGCCCTTGACGTAGTGGTCGAGCCACTGCGCGGTCAGGAACTTCACCCGGTCCGAGTCGGACGTCGGCCCCTCGCCGCCGTCGTGGCCGCCGGTGAACCAGGCGACCCGGACCGGGGTGCCGGCGGCGGCGATGCCGCGGGCGTTGGCGTCCGCCTCGGTGAGCGGGAAGAGGCTGTCCGCCTCCCCCTGCACCAGCAGGGTCGGCGACTTGATCCGGTCCAGCACGCCGGCCGGGGAGGAGCGCCGGAGCAGGTCCACCGCCGCCTGGTCGGCCCGGCCGGTGGTGGCGATCCGCAGGTACGCGGCGCAGACGTCGGCGGCGAACCGGCCACAGGCCGGGTCGGCCGCCCCGCCCGGGGCCCGACCCGAGCCGGTGCCCGGTCCGGCACCGGGCCGCGGGCTGGGCGCGCCGGCCGAGGCGGGAGCGCCTCCGGGCTGCCCGGCCGTGGTGCCGGAGACGCCGGACGGGCCGGAGCCGGCGTTCCCGCCGCCGCCGAAGAAGATGCCCGCCCAACCCTTCTTGAACACGCCCTCGGTGGGCGCCTTGCCGGTGCTCTCCGGCAGGAAGGCCCGGGACAGGTCGTTCCAGGTGATCATCGGGACGATCGCGTCGACCCGGCGGTCCTGCGCGGCCAGCAGCAGCGCCAGGCCACCGCCGTACGAGCCGCCGACCACGCCGACCCGGGGGTCACCGGCGGCGTCGAGCCGGATGTCCGGGCGGTCGGCGAGCCGGTCGAGCAGCCGCTGGGCGTCCCGCACCTCGTAGTCCGGGCTGTCCAGGTGGATCTCGCCCCCGCTGCGGCCGAACCCGCGGGCGGTCCAGGTGAGCACCGCGTACCCCTGGGCGACCAGGTCCTCGGCGTCGGTGCGGACCGACTCCTTGGTGCCGCCGAAGCCGTGCGCCAGCAGCACGGCCGGCACCCGGTGCCGGGACGAGGCGTCCCCGGGCAGGTAGAGCGTGGTGTCCAGGTCGACCGGCTGGTTCCCGTCCGGTCCGGAGCGGACGGTCACCAGGGCCGACTCGGTCCGGAAATCGGGTCGCTGCGGGCGGGCCGCCCAGGCCACGGCGGCGGCCACCAGCACCACCACCGCCACCGCGGCGACGAGCCGGCGGCGGCGGGTGGCCAGGGCACGCCGCGCGGCGGCCAGCGGTGATCTCATGCGGCACACGGTACGGGCCGGAAGCTGAGCGTCGCCTGAGATCCGCCGTACGTCCGTCCGGTTGCACCGTTCGGCGCTGCGGTTCCGTCGACCGCCGAAGGTCCAGAGACAGCTCAGCGGGATGAATTCGAATCCCGCGAATTCACATCACGCTCGCGAATCACCGTCGATCCGGGCATCCCGACGGCCACTGCGGACGCTGCGTGTCGACATGATCAGCGGGACGTGACGCGACCCGAAGTGACGTGAAGCTGACTCAGCGACGGCGGTCACACCCGCATGCAGGTCGGCTACTTTCCGGTCCGGTGAACGGGACCGCGTACGGCGACCCCCGGCCACCGGAGCGTCACCCGCCGTCGCCGGAGGAGACAGACCATGACCGTCCCCGCGCCGCGGGTCCGTCGACGGCCCTCCGTGGCGGGCCGTGCCCTGCCGCTGCTGCTCGTGCTGGCGCTGCTGGCCCCGCTGGGGCTGCTCTTCGCGCAGACCGACCGGCACACCGGCAACGACCGCGACCTGGCGGCCCGGGAACGGCTCGGCGTGCGCTACCTGCGCGCGCTCGGCCCGGTGACCGACGCGCTCGTGGAGGCCCAGTCCGACGCGGTCGCCGGGCGGCCGGTCTCCCGGGCGGCGCTCGCCAGCGCGGTCGAGCGGGCGGCCGAGGTGGACAGCGCCGTCGGGGACGAACTGCGCAGCCACGACCGCTGGAGCGGGCTCCGGGCCAAACTGGAGGCGGTGCCGGACCATGGGCTCACCGACCCCGAGGCGGCCTACCAGGCGTACGGGGAGGTCAACGACCTGCTGCTGGCCCTGCACCGGAAGGTACGGGAGAGCTCGGGCCTGATCCGCGACCCCCGGTCGGACTCGTTCTTCCTGCAGGACGCCGTCGGCGGTGACCTGCCCGAAGCGATGGTCGCCGCCGGCCGGCTCGCCGACCTGGCCACGCTGGCGGCCCGGCGGCCCGCCGCCGACCGGGCGAAGAGCGTCACCGAGCTGGCCGGCCTCCGGATGACCGCGCTGGCACCCGCCACCGACCTGGTCGCCGACCTGCGGACGGCGGTGGAGAGCTCGGAGAGCACCGACCTGGGCTCCACCGTGCTCACCCCGCTGGACACCTACCAGCGGTCCGTCGAGGCGCTCGCCGCGTTCTCGGCACCGGACCCGAGGTCGGGAGGCGGGCCGGCCGACCCGAGCCGGCTCACCGCCGCCCGGCTCACCGCCCACACGGCCGCCAAGCAGCTTCAGCCGGTCATCCTCGACCAGCTCGACGCGCTGCTCAAGGCGCGGCTCCACCAACTCGACCGGGATCGCCGGCTGGCGCAGGCCGCGGTCGGGGTGGCCGGGGTGCTGCTCGTCCTCCTGGCCGGGACGCTGCTGGCCGCGCTGCGCCGGGCGCGTCGCCGGGCCGCCGTGGAGCCGCAACGCTCCGACGCGCCCGCGCCGGACCCAGGCGGGCCGGGCCAGGGCGGGCC
>NZ_JBJZOG010000024.1:0-78267 GCF_047200535.1 Micromonospora mangrovicola
GGGCGCGGCTCAGCCGGCGGCCATCCCGGCGCCGGCCTCGTCGATCGCGTCGTCGATCCGGTGGGCCAGGTCCACGTCCAGCGCCGTGACCCCGTCGACCTGCCGGGTCCGGACGGTCAGCAGGGCGCTGTCCGGGTCCGGGCGGCCGATCTGCGGGCCGCGTCCGGTGTCGATCCGGAGCTGGTCGAGCAGGTCGAGCACCCGGTCCAGGTTCCCGGTGGGCAGCTCGATGGTGCGCACCAGTGACTGCCGGTCGCTGGACCAGTACGGCAGCCGGGCGAGCGCGTCACGCAGCTCCTGCTCGGTCAACGGCGCGGTGGAGGACATCGGGCCCACCAGGCCGCCGCCGGGCTCCGGCGGCGCGAGCAGGTCCCGCAATCCGTCCGGCACGCGCAGCGACTCCACCAGGTCACCGTCGGCGTCGGCCAGCGCGGCGAGGGTCGCCTCGGCCTGGTACCGCGCCTGCTCAGGGGTGAGGCGACTGCGCCGGCCCACCTCGGCCAGGAAGCCGGGCAGGTCCCGGCGCCGCTCGATGCCGTCCACCGGCACCACGTCGTGCAGCTTCACCGGCACCGCCTCGAGCAGCCGCTCGCGTTCGGCCTCGTCGAGCGCCCAGGCCAGCGCCAGCACGGTCGCCTCCGCTGCCACCTTGGCGGCGGAGAAGTCGACCCCGGCCCGTCGGCTGACGTCGTCGACGAGATCGCGGTAGCCCAGCGTGGTCACCCGCCCGGGGCTCTCGTCCGGCCGCGGCCGCGGCCGCTCCGGGATGCCTGCCGGGGGCGGCGCGGGGCCGCCGCGCGTGGTGCCCGGCTTGTGCCGGCCGGCCGGCGGCGGGCCGGACCGTTCGCGCTGGTCCAGCGAGGTGACCTGCTTGGACGCGCTCAGGCTGGCGCCGGTGTCGCTCGGCCGCCGGCCGCGCTCGCGGGCCGCGCGGGCCAGGGCCCGGCGGCGCTGGTTGTCGCCCTCCATCTGCTTGCGCATCGTCGCACCTCGTTCCTCGTCGGTTGCGCCTTGCTCCGGTCGCCTTCCCGGCGCTCCTGGGAAGGAAACGGCGCCGTCGTCGGCCGGCGAGCTTCATTCGTTGCGGGTGAGGGGCGATCACCCGCCGGAGCACCACCATCGAGGTGGACCGGGAGACTTCCGGCGTACGCGGAAGGAAGGTCGTCATGAAGAGGATCGTCGAGATCGTTCCCGCCCGTCCCGGCTGGTACGCGCGGTGGCAGGTCGACCCCGAGACCACCCGCTGCTACCCGGTGACCCTGTGGGCGCTGGTGGAGGAGGGCGACGGCACCGGCCGCGAGGTGGTCGGCGTCGACTGTGTGGGGCAGTGGCCCGGAGCGGACGACAACGAGGCGGGTGGGCAGTTCGTCCGTTACCTCTTCCAGACGCCCGACTCCGGCGCGCCGGAGGACGCGGAACCACCAACGGTGGGGGAGCTGCGGGACTTCGGACCGCGGCTGCAACCGGTGCCCGCCGCCTGAGCCATCCTCCCCGGCCCCCGGCCCCTGGTCCCAGGGTCGGGGGCCACCCCCTGCCCGGACCCGGGAACGGGTCAGCCGACCTCGCGGCTGTCGCCGGTCGCGGCCTGCGGCGGCGCGGTCAGCAACTCGCCCAGTCCGGTTCGGTCGAGCAGCTGCCGGACCTGCGGGTTCATGCCGGTCAGCTCGATCGCGCCGGTGCCCGCACGGTGGATCACCACCAGCGCGCTCAGCCCGGAGGAGTCGCAGAGGCCCACTCCGCCGAAGTCGAGCAGCAGCTCCTGGTAGCCGTCGCGGCGCAGCTCGGCCGCCGCGACGATGAGGTCGGGCGCGGTGTCGAAATCCAGTTCGCCGGTCAGCCGAAGCCGGGCCCGCCCGGCGTCGAAGCGGTCCACCTCGATGGTCAACAGCTGCGAGGGCATGGGTACATGTTCCCAGCCGTGGCTGATCGGGAAACCCCGGGGTGGTCAGGCAGACGCGGAGCCGCTCGCGGCGGCGCCCGGCGCGGGTCGCTCGGCACGGCCGTTGAGGTGCGGGCGGGCCAGCAGACCGGTGACGCCGGTCATGTCCAGGATCGTGTCGAGAAAGCGCGGAGTGTCCCGCAGCTCGATCGCGGTGCCGCCCTGCTGCCCCTCCCGCCAGGCGTGCACGATCACCGACAGGCCGGTGCTGTCGATGAAGAGCAGGTCGGCGAAGTCCAGCACGAGCGTCCCGGGGCTCGCGGCGAGCAGCCGGTCCACTTCCGTACGCAGCGGCGCGGCCGTGGCGAAGGCCAGGTCACCGTCGACCCGGATGACCGGGGTCGCGGGGTTGGAGCGGTCCACGGAGATGCTCAGCGGATTCGCCTCGGGCTTTCTCCGTTGGAGTACCACCATCACGCCTTTCCGCAGGGCTGCCGGTCGGGCAGGGTCGTCCGGATCGTAACAACCCCCGAACCGGCCCGCTCGGTACCGCCGCCGGCAGGGGGCGCAGGCGGTGGAGTGGCGGTCCCGGTACACCGGCGTAGGGTGGTGTGGAGAGATTTGACCACACGCGCCGGTTTCCGGTGGGCCGAGGGTATCGACAAGGAGTGGGGCTTAGCTGGTGACTGCTGCCGACGTCAGGGATTCTGACCCGGGCGACGGACGGATCTCCACGCCGAGTGCCGCACGGGCTCCGGCGTGGGCCGCCGGCGCCCCGGCAGTGTCCGCCCTGCCGCCCCTGGCGCCCGACCGCGGCCTCGCCACTCCCGACTGGTCGGAGGTGGTCGAGCACTTCCGCGAGGGCTTGATCGTCTGCGCCGCGGACGGGGTGGTGCGGCACCTCAGCCCGGTGGCGGAGCGGCTGGTCCCCGAGGTGGTGCCCGGCGAGGTGCTGGCCGCCGCCGGCGTCCACGGCCTGCTCCGCGAGGGACCCGCCGAGTTCACCCATCACAACCGACGGTTACGGGTGCGACAGGTGCCGCTGTCGGCGGCCCGCCGCTGCTGGTACGTCGAGGACGTCACCGAGAGCGTCAGCCGGGCCGACGCGCTGCTCGCCGAGCGGGCCCGTTCCGCCTTCCTGGCCGTGGTCGGCGAGAAGCTCGGCAACCCGCTGCACCCCGACCGGGCCGCCGCCGCGGCGGTCAGGCTCGCCGTACCCACCCTGGCCGACGTCGCCGTGCTGGTGCTGGCCCCCCGCTCCGGACGGGCCCGTTGGTGGCGGGCCGCCCGCGCCGACGACGAGGCGCCCGCCGTGGACAGTGGCGTGCTCGCCGCCACGGCCCTGCCCACCGCGATCGACGAAGGGCTGGCCGGCGCCGAGCCGCACGCCCTCGACTGGCTGGTCGAGCAGGCCGTCGAGGCCGGCTGGCTGCCCGGCCTGGCGGCCGCCGGGGCGACCGCCCGGGTGGTGCCGCTGCCCGGCCGGGACGCCCCGGCTGGCGTGCTGCTGGTTGCCCGTCGCTCCTCCCGCTGGTACGACGAGGCGGACCTCGACCTGGTCCGGGCCTTCGCGGCGCGGGCCGGTGCGGCGCTGACCACCGCGGTGCTCTACCGCGATCAGGCGGAGGTCGCCGACACCCTCCAGGCCAGCCTGCTGCCGGTCGAGCCGGCGGCGGCCACCGGCCTGCAGTGGGGCACCGCGTACCGGCCGGCGCAGGCCGGGCTGCGCATCGGCGGCGACTTCTACGGGTCGCACCGGCTCGCCGACGGTGGCTCGGTGTTCTTCCTCGGCGACGTGTCCGGCAAGGGCGTGGAGGCGGCCGTCTTCACCGGCCAGCTGCGCCAGTGCCTGCAGGCGCTGCACCGGGTCGAGTCGCAGCCCGGGCGGCTGTTGAAGCTGCTCAACGACGCCCTGCTGGAGACCACCCAGGCGCACGGCCAGGGGCGCTTCGCCACCATGGTGCTCGGGGTGGCGCGCTCGCACGGCGACGGCAGCCTCACCCTGACCATGGCCGGTGGCGGCCACCTCCCGCCGCTGGTGCTGCGCGGATCCGGTGAGATCGAGGTCGTGCCGCTGCGCGGCATGCTGATCGGTGTCGTACCGGATCCCCGGATCGGCGAGATCACCGTGAGGTTGGAGCCCGGCGAGACCTGCCTGCTCTACAGCGACGGGGTGACCGAGGCCCGGGGCGGCCGGCGCGGCGACGAGCAGTTCGGCGCCGAGCGGCTGCTGAACGCGGTCGACGGCTGCCACCGGATGCCGGCCCCGGCGTTGGCCGAGCGGGTCGAGCAGGTGACCTGTGACTGGCTGGCGCACGGCGACCACGACGACATCGCCGTGCTCGCCCTGCGGGCGACCGGTGTCCGCCAGCGGTCGGTTCGTCATCTGCACGCGGTGCCGGGCCCGGCCCGAGCCGACCAGGAATCGATAGGAACCCGCGCGTGACCATGACAACCATGGCGGCCGATCCGGCCGCCGCCTACCCGGGCTACCTGGAGTGCCTGGAGGAGGCCGACGAGTACGCCGCCGTCGAGGTGGCCACCGGGCTGCTGGAGGCCGGCGTGCCGGCCGAGCGGGTGCTGCTCGACCTGGTCGCCCCGGCGCAGGCCGAGGTGGGGGAGCGGTGGGCGCGCAACGAGTGGAGCGTGGCGCAGGAGCACGCCGCGACCCACATCAGCGAGCGGGTGGTGGCGGCGATCGCGGCGTACGTCGATCCGCGCCCCACCCGGGGCCGGATCGTGGTGGCGTGCATGGACGGAGAGTGGCACGCGTTGCCGGCCCGCCTGGTGGCCGAGGTGCTGCGGCTGCGCGGCTGGCAGGTGACTTTCCTCGGGGCCAGCGTCCCCGCCGCCCACCTGGTGTCGTACCTGCACCGGTACGACGCGCACGCGGTCGCCCTGGCCTGCGCGCTGCCGCTGCGGCTGCCGTACGCGCACCGGATGATCGAGGCGTGCCGCCGCTCCGACGTGCCGGTGGTGGTCGGCGGGCGCGGCTTCGGCGCCGACGGCCGGTGGGCCGGGGTGCTCGGGGTGCCGTGGGCGCCGGACGCGCCGGACGCGGCGGACCTCCTCGCCGACGAGCGGGTGCTGCGGGCGGCCCCGCCGGCCCGGCTGGACCACCTCGCCGACGACGAGTACGCCAGCCTGGTCAAGCGGCGGGGTGAACTGATCGACAGGGCGCTGGCCGATCTGCGTGAGCGGGTGCCGTCGGTGCGCGACTACACCCCGGCGCAGCTCGACTCGACCATCAGCGACCTCGGCTACATCGTCGACTTCCTGGCCGCCGCGCTCTACGTCGACGACGAGACGCTGTTCACGGAGTTCGTCGACTGGCTGGTGGACATCCTGACCAGCCGCAACGTGCCGGCGAGCGCGGTCGGGCTCACCCTCGACCACTATGGACAGCAGCTCCGGGACTTCCCTCGGGCGGCGCGGTTCCTCGACCGGGCCGGGGCGCTGCTCGCTGGCGGGTCGGGCACGCCGAACCGCTGAGTGCTCCGGTCGGGCGGGGAGCGGGAGCCCGCGTATACTTGCTGCACTGCAAGCGTCCGCTTGCGGCGCAGAGCGAGAGGGGCCACGGTGACGTTCACCGTCACACACGCCCAGCGGGACGGGGGCATCGCCTGCCTCCGACTCGCCGGCGAGCTCGACATGAGCACCGCTCCGCAGCTCAATGACGCCATCGACCGGCTGGCGGCGGAGGGGTGCCGGCGGTTCCTGGTCGACCTCACCGACCTGACCTTCTGCGACTCGACCGGCATCGCGGCCTTCGTCCGTGGCGACAACGAGGTCTCCGCCGACGGCGGCTGGCTGCGGGTCACCGGAGCGACCGGCCGGGTGGCCCGGGTGCTCCAGGTCACCGGCCTCGCCGACGTCCTCCGGTATGACGCCGGCACGCCGGACCCCGCCTCGCCGTCCGCCCTCTGATCGGCTAGATTTCCCCGCCAGCGGCTGATCGCTCCGATCCCTCCCGCTCCTCCCGACCAGAAGCAGGTGTCCCATGGGCCCACGCGTGCCGAACCCCGTTCGCATCCTCGTGGTGGACGACGACCCGGGTGACGTCCTCATGATCGAGGAGGCTCTGGAGGACTCGGATGTCGAGAAGGTCATCGACGTGGTCAACGACGGCCAGGAGGCGATGGAGTTCCTCCGTCGGGAGGGCCGGCACACCGAGGCCAAGCGTCCCGACGTCATCCTGCTCGACCTGAACATGCCGCGGATGGACGGGCGTCAGGTGCTCGGCGAGGTCAAGCAGGACGAGGACCTGCGGACCATCCCGATCGTCGTGCTGACCACCTCCAACGCCGACACCGACATCGTCGGCAGCTACACGCTGCAGGCCAACGCGTACGTGACGAAGCCGATCGACCTGGACGACTTCAACGACGTGGTGCGCCGCATCGACGAGTTCTTCGGCCGGGTGGTGGTGCTTCCCAAGCACCCCTGAGCCGACCCGACCGGCCGCGGTCGCGGCGCGACGACCGGTGCGCCCGGCGGACGTCGGGGCGTCCGTGCGCGCGGATGCTGAACATTTTTTGGGAACCGCCGCGGTCGCGGCCGGCACCCCCCAGGATCGACAGGTGGGGAAGCAACACCAGCTGCCTGGGGGGCGACAGTATGAGGTTCTCCGTCGTTGAGACCGGTTACGACCAGCGGCAGGTGGATTCCTGCCTGGATGAGCTGGGCATCCGGTTGGTTCGGCTGGCGGCGCGTGCGGAGAGCGCCGCCGGTGCCGGCCGCGAGTTCGACCAGATCCGGCAGGAGGCGACCCACCTCTGCGACTTCCTGCGTCGCCGAACCGCGCCGGCCGAGGGTGACCTTGCCGCCGTACGGGCTGGCGCGACCGCCGTGGAGCGGGAGGCGGCCGAGTTGCTGGCTCAGGCCCGCAGCGAGTTGGAGGCCGCCCGGGAGGAGGCCCGCCAGGTGCGCGAGCAGGCGTACGCCGAGGCGGTTCGGGCCCGCCGTGACTTCGAGGCGGCGCTGCTGGCCCGCCGGCGGCGCGAGGCCCGGGTGGAGGAGATCCTCGCCGGGCGTGGCGACACGGTGCCGGTGGACACCCCGACGGCCGCCGCCGGCCTGCCGGCCAGCCGGGTCGGGGCGGGTGCGGGCGGCGACTCCGGAACGGAGAGCGCCGAGCGAAGCGCCGCCTGAGTCGCGGTTCAGACCAGCGCGGCGACCACCGTCGTCGCCCGGTCCTCGTGCTGCGCGTACGCGTCCGGGTAGGCGGAGACCTGCACGGCCTGGGCGGCCGCGGTGAGGCTCAGGCCCGCCCAGCCGGGCACCTCGTTCAGCGCCTTGAGGAACGCCCGGGCCGCGTACGCCGGATTCATGATCTGGGCGACGGTGCCCCAACCGCTGCTGGGCCGTTGCTGGAACAGTCCTAGCGAGTCGTGGTCGGAGCCGCTGCCCTGGTGGGGGTAGTTGTAGGACTCCGGCAGCACGTCGCTGGCCAGGTTGTAGAGGTTGCTCTCCTGCATGGCGGTGGCGACGGCCACGACGAGCGCCCGGCGCGGCATCTTCATGGCCCGTCCGACGTCGACGATCACCTTGGCGTTGTCCATCTGGCGCTGGTCCAGGCCGGCGACCGGGCGCGGGTGCTTCGGCCGGGCCGGCTTCTTCGCCGCCGTCTTCTTGGGGCTCGGGGTGGCGGCCGGGATCGGGGTGACCGGCACGGCGACGGGGGGCGCGGTGCGCTCGTAGTCCCGGGAGGCGCGGTCGGCGGCGGCTGCGGCGGCCCGGTCGGCCATCATCTCGCGGACGGGTTCGTGGTGCCCGCCGGTCCCCTCCGCGGCGACGACGCCGATGAGCCCGAGGCAGCAGGTCACGCCGGTGGCGACCACGATCCGGCCCGGGGTGGACGCGAGCACCCGGCGGCGGGGCGGCGAGGCGGCCCGGTGCCGGCCGATCCTCCTTTCGGCTGATGCGGGGTCGATCGTACGGCGAGCGGGGCGCTTCTCGGCCGGCTGCTGCTCGGGGGAGTCCTCGGGATGCACCCGCCGAGGCTAGAAAGCATCGCGACGCTTGCCATCGGGGTGGTTGGTGGCATGCGCCACAATTTGCCATGATCCGCCCCGGCATTACGCTCGGTGAATCATGAAAGTGGCGATCGTTCCCTTTCGCATTTGTCGGGAATAAGGGAAACAGCAGACTGAACCGGTCGGATGATCATCATTGCGGTGCTTCGGTCGGGCCTCCTCCGTTCGGCCCATGTGTACCCCCGCCACCTGGGGATGCGGGTGGGGGCCGGAGGTGCCGGGGCCGGAGGTGCGGGATCATGGCCGCCCGGGGCGGGCGGGCTCGATACGATGCGGACGGTGACGGGGCAGATGGTCGACGAACGGGCCGCCGGCGACCCGGCCGGCCGCCGGGACCGGCGGGGACTGCTGATCGCCACCCTCGCCCTCCTGCTCGCCGTGCTCCTCGTCGGTCACCGGGCGGTGCCCAACGTGCACGGCCTGGGCAGCCTGGTCGACAGCGCCACCCCGCTGCTCGGCCTCGGCGTACCCCCGCTGCTGCTCGCGGCGGCGCTGCGCCGCTCCCGGCGGGCCCTGCTCGCGGTGGCGCTGCCCACGGTGGTGTGGGTGGCGCTCTTCGGCGGCGCCTGGCTGCCGCCGGCGGCCGGCGCCGGCCCCGCCTCGGTCCGGGTGGCCAGCCAGAACCTCCGCTCCGGCAACCCGGACCCGGCCGCCACCGTCGGCGCGGTCGCAGAGGCGGGCGCGGACCTGATCGGGCTCCAGGAGGTCGACGACGGCGACCGGGTCGGAACGGCGCTGGACCGCCGTTACCCGCACCGGGCCGCGGCGTCGACGGTGGCGCTGTGGAGCCGGTGGCCGATCCGGGACTCGCACGGCGTGGACACCGGGCTCGGCTGGGACCGGGCGCTGCGGGCGGTGGTCGCGGCCCCCGGCGGTGACCTGGTGGTGTACGTGGTCCACCTGGGCTCCGCCCGGGCCGGGCACACCGCCACCCGCGACGAGACCCTGGCCGCCCTCGCGGCCACCGTGCGGGCCGACCCGGCATCCCGGCTGGTGGTGCTGGGTGACCTGAACACCGCCAGCACCGACCGGGTCTTCGTGCCGCTCACCCGGCTGCTGCACGACGCGCAGGCCGACGCCGGGCAGGGCTTCGGCTTCACCTGGCCGGCGGAACTCCCGGTGACCCGCCCGGACCACGTCCTCTACCGGGGGCTCACCCCGACCGCGGCGGGGGTCCTGCACACCCCGGACAGCGACCACCGGGCGGTGACGGCCGGCTTCCGCTGGTGAGCGCTCAGTGCCGTCCGTTCTCCGCCGGCGTGACGGTCAGCCGGTGCCGACTGTTGTCGTCGCTGGAGAAGGGCCAGAGCCGGTCGGCGTACGCGACCAGGTTGGCCAACTGCTCCCGGGTGAGCCCCGCGGAGGAGATCTCGGCGTGCACGTCGGCCCGGTACCGCCCGTCGTCGTCGCGCCCCAGCTTCGCCTCCGCGGTCACCTCCACGGTGTGCGCCTCGTCGGTGATCTCACCGGCCGCCTCCACCGCCGCGTGGTGCAGGCAGGAGGCGAAGGCGGCAGCCAGCAGCTGCTCGGGCGTCAGGCCGGTGCAGTGCGGCGCCAGGGGGGACGCCAGGGCGGTGGAAAACCCGCCGTCGTCGGTACGTACGTGACCGCCCGCGGCGGTCGCGCTGGCCGTCTCGGCCAGCCAGGAACTCGGATCCGGCATCGCGTTCCTCCCGTCACTCACCCGCCCGGCTACCCGGCCCCCGCCCGGCGAAACCGCAGCCCAGCAGGGCGGACGGGCTCAGCGGGCCGGCGGTGAGGTGCTCGCCCACCCGGTCGGATACGCGTCGACGGCCATCGCCTCCGTCGCCTCGGCCGCCGCCCGGTCGGTCCACGGTGACACCGGCGCGCTGCGCTGCCTCGGCATGGTGGCCAGCATCGGCACGTACACCCGCGCGTCCACCGCCTCGGCGAGCAGCAGCGCCGCCATCAGGCTGGTCGGCCGGCCGGCCGGGTCGTCGGCGAGGCAGCGCCGGCACAGGTCGGCGACCTCGGACGGCAACCCCTCGATCTCGGGCAGCGGCTCCGGCGGCTGGCGGCGTCGTGCGCCCAGCAGCTGGGTGGCGCTGCTGGCCGCGTACGGGAGCCGGCCGGTCAGGCAGTAGTAGAGCAGCACGCCGAGGGCGTACATGTCGGCGGCGGGGGTGGCCGGCCGGCGGTCCAGCTGCTCCGGCGCCAGGTACGCCGGGGTGCCCACCACCATGCCTTCCGGCGTGTGGTCGCGTGCCCCGGTCGGGGTGGCGATACCGAAGTCGAGAACCTTCACCCCGGCCGGGGTGAGGATCACGTTCGCCGGCTTCACGTCGCGGTGCACGATGTCGTGCGCGTGCGCGGCGGCCAGCGCGGCACTCACCTCGGCACAGACCCGGACCGCGATCCGCCAGTCCAGCGCGCCGTCGCGCAGGTGCGCGGCGAGCGTCTCCCCCTCGGCCAGCTCCATCACGATGTACGGCACCTCGCGGCCGTCCGGCGCGACGGAGGTGCCGAAGTCGTGCACGCTGGCCACGTTCGGGTGCACCAGCCGGGCCGCGGAACGGGCCTCGGCCCGGATCCGCTCCACCGACGTGTCCTCTCCGTCCTGCCCGGGGGAGATCAGCTTCACCGCGACGGTCCGGTCCAGCACGAGGTCGTGGGCTCGCCAGACCTCCGACATGCCGCCGATGCCGACGCGCTGTCCGAGCTCGTACCGCCCGCCCAGCGTCCTCATCGACCACTCCTCGTCCTCGTTCGTCCCCCGGTGCTCCGGGACGCGGTACCCGGCCTGCGAGCAGGGCAAACCGCCCGGGGTTTCGCGGCCGGGAGGTCATGGTGCGGGGTAGCTTGTGGTGACGTCCCGTGCCGGTCGTGGAACGGAGAGTGCGCGGTGGCTCTGGTGCGCGTACGGTTCGTCGGCGGTCCCGCCCATGACCTGGTCCGGGACCTGCCGGCCGAGGCGGGCGGGGAGCCGCCGGACCGGTGGATCATGCGCCATCCCGAGGGGGTGGTGGGTCCGGCTGGCGGCGTGTCCGACCATCTCTATGAACGCGGCCACCGCGACGGCTACGGCACCTGGACCATGCGCTACGTCCGCACCGAGCCGTTCGGTGCCACCGAGTGAAGCGGCTCAGCCGGCCCGGGTGGTGTCGAGGATGACCGAGACGATCAGATCCGGATCGTCGTGCATCGGCACGTGCCCGCAGCCGGTGAGGTCGAGGTGCCGGGCCGTCGGCAGCCGGGTCCGGGCCAGCGCGGCCTGCCGGTGGGGCAGGATCCGGTCCCGGGTGCCCCAGGCGACCGTCACCGGCACGGTGGGCGCGCCGGCGAACGCGTAGCCGCGGCCGGCGCGGGCCACCGCGCGGAACGCGCGGGCCTCCCGCAGCGCCCGGGCGTCGGCCAGCGCCGCGTCCAGGGCCATCCGGGCCGGCCGGGCCAGGATCATGCCCAGGGCGAGGGCACGCAGCGCTGGTGAGCCGAACAGCGACCGCAGCACCGGCTCGGGCAGCCGGGCGGCGGAGCGGTGCAGCGCCAGCACGGTCAGCGCCCAGCGCAGCTCCCGGGGCGTGCAGAACCCGGCGGGGGACAGGGCGGTGGCCGAGGCGACCGCCCCGGCGGCGGCCAACTCCAGGGCGATCGCGCCGCCGAGGCTGTTGCCGGCCACGTGGGGGCGGTCGAGTCCGAGCGCGCCGAAGAACTCGACCATGGCGGCGACCAGGCCGGGCATGTCCCGGGGCAGGCCGGTGGCCGGCACCGGGGAGCGGCCGAACCCGGGCAGGTCCACCGCGATCACGTCGTGTGCCTCGGCGAGCCGGTCCAGTACCGGCAGCCAGGCACCCCGGTGGTGGCCGATGCCGTGCAGCAGCACCAGCGGCGATCCGGACCCGCGTCGCTCGAACACCACCTCGACCGGCACGCTCACCGTCGCACCTCCGGCGGGGTGCTCACGCCGAACCCGCGGCCCAGCGCCCGGGACTGCTCCTCGACCAGCGGCACCATGGCCCGTGCGGTACGCCCGATCAGCCGGTCGGCGACCGGGCTGACCAGCAGTGACCGCACCGCCTGTACGGCGCCGACGGCGCGCGGCACGTACACCTTCCGCCGGCGGCGCTCGATCGCCCGGACGAACGCGGCGGCGCACTCCTGCACGGAGGTGGTGCGTCGCATCGGCCAGGGCAGCCTGGCCAGGGCGGCCTCGAACGCCGGCAGGTCGGCCCGCGCCTCCCGGACCAGGTCGGTGTCCACCCAGGAGGGATGGGCCGTCCCGACCGCCACCCCGCGGTGCGCCAGCTCCATCCGGATCGCGGTGCCGAAGTGCTCCACGCCGGCCTTCGACGCGCAGTAGGCGGCCATCCCGGGCAGCGCCGCGAACGCGGCGGCGGACGAGACGATCAGCAGGTAGCCCCGGCGGGCGGTGAGCGCCGGCACGGTCGCCGCCGCGGTGCGTATCACCCCGACCAGGTTCACCTCGACCGTGCGGACCAGCGCCTCGACGTCACCGACGGCGATCGTGCCCCGGTTGGCCACTCCGGCGTTCGCCACCACCGCGTCGATGCCGCCCAGCGCCGCGACGGTGCCCTCGACCGCCGCGCCCAGGGCGGCCTGGTCGGTGACGTCGGCGGAGAACCAGACGTGGCCGGGACCCAACTCGGCGGCGAGTGCGGCCAGCCGGTCGGCCTCCAGGCCCACCAGGGCCAGCTTCGCGCCCCGCGCGGCGGCCAGCCGGGCGGTGTGCTCGCCGATGCCGCGGGCCGCCCCGGTCACCAGCACCACCTTGCCCGCCAGTCGGCCGGGCGGACGACCGTCGATGGACATGCCGGCAAGTTACCACCGGGTAGCCGGCTGGGGAAGGGCCGTCGGGCGTGTCCGGTGCCAGGCCCGCACGCCCTGCCCGGCCAGCCATTCCGGGCCGTCCACGCCGCGTGCCAGGGTCGCCACCGCCAGCATCGCGGCCCGCGCCGCGTCCGGCGCGGCGACGGTCACCGCCGCCCACGGCGAGGCGGGGGCCCCGCCGGTACGCGGGTCGCGTACCCCGCCGCCGTCCGGGCGCAGCGCGTCGGCGGTGACCAGCGCGCCCTCGGTCAGCGTCGGCGGGCCCTGCGGCACCCGCCAGCCGCCGGCCGGAGCCGGACCGGCCACCGCCAGCCGGGATCCGACGGCCACCAGCACCCCGGTGCGGTGCCGGGCCGCGACCTGTTCGGCGCCGCGCTGCGCCAGGTACGCCGTGGCCGTCCCGCCCAGGTCCAGCCAGTGCGGTGGCGGCACCGCCAGCAGATCGCCGCGCAACGACACCGCCCGCCAGTCCGCCCCCCGGTCCACCCGACCCCAGCGGGAGCCGCAGCTCGGCACCGGGCCCGCCGCCCGGCGCAGCCGCGCCGCGCCGACCGTCGGGTCCACCGCGCCGTCGCTCGCCTCGGCCGCCCCGAGCGCCACCGACACCAGCTCACGCAGCAGCGGGCCGGCCGGAACCGGCCGGCCGGCGGCCCGGTGCGCCCGGGCCAGCTCCAGGTCGACGGCGCGCAGCCCGGCCAACCGGCGGGCCACCGCGCGCCGGGCCGCGGGCAGCGCGGTACGGTCGGTCACCGCCACCCGTACCGGCCGGTCCCGCCACCACCAGCGGACCTCGAAGGTCCCGTCCACGCCCATGCGGGCAGCCTGCCCGGCTCGGCTTGGGGCGACGTGGGCGGTAGCTGTGGCCCGGCTGTGCGTCGCGGGGCCCGCCCCGGACATTCCATGCACAACGCCCGGAGCCGCGCGGGTGATCGACTCCGAATGCCGCGATCCGCGCCGTTCCGTACGCCCGGATGGCCCCACTCGCCGCAACCGGAGCGGATCCCCCACCCGGACGGTCCCGGCCGGCGGCGCGCGGGCTGCCGGGAACCGCCTGCGACGGCCCGCACAGCTGGTACACAGGATCGGGACAGGCCCGGCACAGCGGTGCCGCCCACGATGGGGGACATGGTCATGGAGGGACGGGCCGCACAGGGCCGGATCGAACTGCGCCGGCCGGACGGTGAGCCGGTGCGGGTGCTGGTGGTGGACGACGAGTCGACGCTCACCGACCTGCTCTCGATGGCGCTGCGCTACGAGGGCTGGCAGGTCGCCACCGCCGGCAACGGGATGAGCGCGATCAGCACCGCCCGGCAGTTCAAGCCGGACGCGGTGGTGCTTGACGTGATGCTGCCCGACCTCGACGGTTTCCAGGTGCTGCGCCGGCTGCGCGAGGAGACCCCCACCGTGCCGGTGCTATTCCTGACCGCCCGGGACGCGGTGGAGGAGCGGATCGCCGGGCTCACCGTCGGCGGCGACGACTACGTCACCAAGCCGTTCAGCCTGGAGGAGGTGATCGCCCGGCTGCGCGCCCTGCTGCGCCGCTCCGGGTTCGCGGTCGCCGCCCGCGAGGAAGCCGTGCTCACCGTGGGCGACCTCACCCTCGACGAGGACAGCCACGAGGTGCGCCGGGGCGGTGACCTGATCACCCTCACCGCCACCGAGTTCGAGCTGCTGCGCTACCTGATGCGCAACCCGCGTCGGGTGCTTAGCAAGGCGCAGATCCTCGACCGGGTCTGGAACTACGACTTCGGCGGCCAGGCCAACGTGGTCGAGCTGTACATCTCGTACCTGCGCAAGAAGATCGACGCGGGCCGCGAGCCGATGATCCACACGCTGCGCGGGGCGGGCTATGTCCTCAAGCCGGCGGAGTGACCTGGCCGGGCGGCTGCGTCGCCGGCTCGCCGGCTGGTCGCTGCGCCGCCGGCTGGTGCTCTCCGTGGTGGGCCTGCTCGCCCTGGTCAGCATCGGCATCGGCGGCCTGACCACGGTCGCCCTGCGACACTTCCTGGTCAGTCAGGTCGACAGTCAGCTCACCATGAACGACCGGCGCACCGGCGACCTGCCGCCCTGGCTACGCCCGGGGGATCCGCGCCGGCCGGAGGGCTGCGACCAGACACCGGAGCCGCCGCGTGGCTTCCCGCCCGGCTCGATCTCGATGCGGACCGCCTGCGGGGTCACCACAGCGGCCATCCGAACTGAATCCAGCGGCGCCGACACCGTCCCGGCCGACGATCTCACCGAACTGTCCAGGTTGCCGCTCGACGGGCAGCCCCATACCGTCGAGGTGGGCGATCGGGGTGACTATCGCGCAGTGGCCCATCGGACGCCCGACGGCGACGTACTCGCTGTCGCCATCCCGCTCTCCCAGGTGGAGCAGACAGTGATGTGGATGGTCGTGGCGCAGGCCGGCGTGATCGGCGCGGGTCTGATCATCACCGGCGGCCTCGGCGCGGTGATCGTCCGGGCCACGCTGCGTCCGCTGAACCGGGTCGCCGCGACCGCCGCGCGGGTCACCGAGCTGCCGCTGGACCGGGGCGAGGTGGCGCTGTCGGTCCGGGTGCCGGCGGCCGACACCGACCCGCGTACCGAGGTGGGGCAGGTGGGCGGCGCGCTCAACCGGATGCTCGGCCACGTCGCGGCCGCGCTCGCCGCCCGGCAGGCCAGCGAGACCCGGGTACGCCAGTTCGTCGCCGACGCCAGCCACGAGCTGCGTACCCCGCTCGCCGCGATCCGTGGCTACGCCGAGGTGGCCCGGCGCGGCCGGGACGAGGTGCCGCCGGACGTGGCGCACGCGCTGCGCCGGGTGGAGTCGGAGAGCACCCGGATGACCAGCCTCGTCGACGACCTGCTGCTGCTCGCCCGCCTCGACTCCGGCCGGCCCCTCGCCGCCGAGCCGGTCGACCTCACCGCGCTGGTGGTGAACGCGGTCAGCGACGCCCACGTGGCCGGCGCCGAGCACCGCTGGCAGCTCGACCTGCCCGACGAGCCGGTCACCGTCACGGGCGACGCCCACCGGCTGCACCAGGTGGTGGCCAACCTGCTCGGCAACGCGCGGGTGCACACCCCGCCCGGCACGACCGTCACCACCCGGCTCGCCCCGGTCGGCGAAGGGGTGGAACTCAGCGTCGCCGACGACGGCCCCGGCATCCCCGCCGAACTGCAGCCGGAGGTCTTCGAGCGGTTCGCCCGCGGCGACAGCTCGCGCTCCCGGGCGCACGGCAGCACCGGCCTCGGCCTGGCCATCGTGGCCGCCGTGGTGGAGGCGCACCACGGCCGGGTCGAGGTGGTGAGCCGCCCCGGGCGGACCGTGTTCACGGTACGGCTGCCGGGATCCACAGCCGACGCATAGGCCGTTCACGGGGGCGGGCCAGCGGCCTGCCCGAGGCTTGCCGGCATGGACAGAACACAGAGCCTGCTGACCGCGCCCACGACCGGTTCGACCACCACCGACCCGGCCACCGTGCCCGCCCCGGATTCGGTTCCGAAGGAGGCGGTCCACCCGCCCGCCGAGCCGCCCCGCCGTGAGCCGCGCTGGGCGAGACCGGCCCTTGCCGGCCTGCTGCTGGCCACGGCGCTGCTCTACCTGTGGGGCCTGGGCGCCTCGGGCTGGGGCAACGCGTTCTACTCGGCGGCGGTGCAGGCCGGGTCGGAGAGCTGGAAGGCGTTCTTCTACGGCTCCTCCGACGCGGCCAACTCGATCACCGTGGACAAGACGCCCGCCTCGCTCTGGCTGATGGCGCTCTCCGTCCGGGTGTTCGGGCTGAGCAGCTGGTCGATCCTGGTTCCGCAGGCGCTGCTCGGGGTCGCCTCGGTCGGCGTCCTGTACGCCGCCGTCCGCCGCTGGTACGGCCCGGCCGCCGGGCTGATCGCCGGCGCGGTGCTCGCGACCACGCCGGTGGCCACCCTGATGTTCCGGTTCAACAACCCCGATGCCCTGCTGGTCCTCCTGCTGGTCACGGCCGCCTACGCGACGGTGCGCGCGGTGGAGACGGCCAGTACTCGGTGGATCGTGCTGACCGGCGCGCTGATCGGCCTCGGCTTCCTCACCAAGATGCTCCAGGCGTTCCTGGTGATCCCGGTCTTCGCCGGGGTCTACCTGCTGGCCGCGCCGACCGGCTTCTGGCGGCGGATCCGCCAGCTGCTGCTGTCCGGGCTGGCCGTGCTGGTGGCCGCCGGCTGGTGGGTGGCGATCGTGGAGCTGGTCCCGGCGGGCGCCCGCCCGTACATCGGCGGCTCGCAGCACAACAGCATCCTGGAGTTGACCCTCGGCTACAACGGCCTGGGCCGGATCACCGGCGACGAGGTGGGCAGCGTCGGCGGTGCCGGCCGGCCGGGTGGCGGGGGCGGCGGCCCGTTCTCCGGCCAGAGCGGCCTGCTGCGGATGTTCGACACCGAGGTCGGCGGGCAGATCTCCTGGCTGCTGCCCGCCGCGCTGATCCTGCTGGTCGCCGGGCTGGTGCTGGCCGGCCGCGCGGCGCGGACCGACCGGACCCGGGCCGGGCTGCTGCTCTGGGGCGGCTGGCTGCTGGTCACCGGGTTGATCTTCAGCTTCATGTCCGGCATCTTCCACGCTTACTACACGGTGGCCCTGGCCCCGGCGATCGGCGCGCTGGTGGGCATCGGGGTGACCCTGCTGTGGCGCGCCCGCTCGGCGCCGCCGGCAACCCTGCCCGCGGCCGGCTACGCCCCGGCCACCGGGTCCGGCCCGGTCCTGCCGGCCACCGGGTCCGGCCCGGTCCCGCCGGTCACCGGGTCCGGCCCAGTCCCGCCGGCTACCGGATCCGACCCGGTCGCCGCCGCCCCGCCGTCCGCCGGTCCGGTCCCGCCACCCGCCGGCCTGGTCAGCTCGGGTCCGGTCGGCGCGGTGCCCGCCACCGACGTGGCCGCGAGCGGGGGCCCGACGAGGGCCGGCGCGGCCGTCGACCGCACGGCTCACGCCGTGCCGGCCGGTGCTCCCGTCCGCCCCGGACGCACGCGAGCCCTCGCCGCCACCGGCACCCTCGCCCTGACCCTGGCGGTCACCGCCTGGTGGTCCTGGCACCTGCTCGGCCGCAGCGCCGACTGGTACCCGTGGCTGCGGACCGCTGTGCTGGTGGTCGGCCTGGCCGCCGCGGTGCTGCTGGTGCTCGCCGACCGGCTGGCCCGGCGGGTCGTCCCGATGGTGCTGGCGCTCGGCGCGGCGGCCGCGCTCGCCGGCCCGGTCGCGTACGCGCTGGAGACCGCCGCGACGCCGCACACCGGCTCGATCCCCAGCGCCGGGCCGTTCGTCCAGGGCGCCTTCGGCCCCGGCGGGCGCGGCGCCTTCGGCCCCGGCGGCAACGGCGGGTTCCCCGGTGTTCCCGGCGGTCAGAACGGCGGCGCCGGCCAGAACGGTGCGCGGAACGGCCAGTTCCCGGGATTCCCGGGCGGCGGCGCGAACGGCCGGTTCCCGGGCGGCGCGGGCCGGTCGGCGCGGGGCGGCGGCATGGGCGGCCTGCTCGACGCCCGCGAGCCGAGCGCGGAGCTGAAGGCGCTGCTGGAGGCGGACGCCGATGACTACACCTGGGTCGGCGCGTCCATCGGCTCGAACAACGCCTCCGGCTACCAGCTGGCCACCCGCCGGCCGGTGATGCCGATCGGCGGCTTCAACGGCAGCGACCCGTCCCCGACCCTCGCCCAGTTCCAGCAGTACGTCGCCGCCGGGAAGATCCACTACTTCATCGGCGGCGGCGGGTTCCGGGCCAACGGCGGCAGCAACGCGTCGCAGGAGATCGCCGCCTGGGTCGCCGAGCACTTCACCGCGAAGACCGTCGACGGCGTCACCGTGTACGACCTGAGCAGTGGAAAGCAGGGCTGAGCATGACCAGGACGAGCGAGCCCCGGGCGGCGGTGCGGGCCCGGCCGACGGCGCCCACGGCGGTGCTGGACGTGGTGGTCCCGGTGTACAACGAGGAGGCCGATCTCGGGCCATGCGTGCGACGGCTGCACGCCCACCTCGCCGAGCACTTCCCGTACCCGTTCCGAATCACCGTGGCGGACAACGCCAGCGTCGACGGCACCCTCGCCGTCGCCGAGGCGCTCGCCGCGGAGTTGCCCGAGGTGGGGGTGCTGCACCTGGACGCCAAGGGGCGGGGCCGGGCGCTGCGGGCGGCCTGGTCCGCCTCCCCGGCGCCGGTGCTGGCGTACATGGACGTGGACCTCTCCACCGACCTGGCGGCGCTGCTGCCGCTGGTGGCGCCGCTCATCTCCGGCCACTCCGACCTGGCCATCGGTACCCGGCTGGCGCGGACCAGCCGGGTGGTCCGGGGCGCCAAGCGGGAGGTGATCTCGCGGGGCTACAACCTGCTGCTGCGGGGCGCCCTCGCGGTGCGGTTCTCCGACGCCCAGTGCGGGTTCAAGGCGATCCGCGCCGACGTGGCGGCCGGGCTGCTGCCGCTGGTCCAGGACACCGGCTGGTTCTTCGACACCGAGCTGCTGGTCCTCGCCCAGCGGGCGGGGCTGCGCATCCACGAGGTGCCGGTGGACTGGGTGGACGACCCGGACAGCCGGGTGGACATCGTGGCCACGGCCCTGGCCGACCTGCGCGGCATCGGACGGTTGGGCCGGGCGTTGCTGACCGGGGCGCTACCCCTGACGGAGTTGCGCCAGCAGCTCGGCCGGGCGCCGCTGAATCCGCCGCCGGCGCAGGTGCCCGCGGGCCTGCCCCGGCAGCTCGTCCGGTTCGCCGGGGTCGGAGCGGCCAGCACGCTGGCGTACCTGGTGCTGTTCGTGGTGGCCCGAGGGCCGCTCGGGGCGCAGGCCGCGAACCTGTTGGCGTTGCTGGTCACGGCGGTGGCGAACACCGCCGCCAACCGCCGGCTCACCTTCGGCGTCACCGGCCGCCGTGACGCCGGCCGGCACCATCTCCAGGGGCTGCTCGCCTTCGTGCTCGGCCTGGCCCTGACCAGCGGGTCGCTGGCGGTGCTGCACGCCGCAGCGGGTACCCCGCCCCGGGCCGTGGAGCTGACCGCGCTGGTCGCCGCGAACCTTGCCGCCACGGTGCTGCGCTTCGTCCTGCTCCGCCTGGCCATGCACCACCGGCGTCCCTGACCACCCGGCGCCTCGGCTCCTGGACGGTCTCGGTTCCGGCGAGCGGAAACCGTCCAGGGCCGCGGCGCGGACGCCGTGGCAGGGTGGGGGGATGTACCGGGAGAGGGCGGCCGGCGGGATCGCGGGCGCCGTGCTGTGGGAGAGCGTCTCCCGTGGTGGGGCGCCCAGCCGGGTGCTGCCGGACGGTTGCCTGGACCTGCTCTGGTCCAGCCGGGCCGGCCTGCTGGTGGCCGGGCCGGACCGCACCGCGCAGGTGGCGGTCAGCGTGCCCGGGGAGCGCTGGGTGGGGCTGCGCCTGCCGCCCGGCGTCGGGCCGGCGGTGTTCGGAGTGCCCGCCGCCGAACTGCGGGACCGGCGGGTGGCCCTGGCCGAGCTGTGGGGCCGGGCGGCCCGTCGGCCGGCGGATCGGATCAACGACGGGCAGCCGGCCGCCGCGGTGCTGGAGGCGGTCGCCGTGGCCCGGCTGCGGGCCGCCGGCGGACCGGACCCGCTCGGCGCCCGGATCGCCGCCCGGCTGGCCGCGGGCGTGCCGGTCGCCACCGCCGCCGCCGAGGTCGGCCTCGGCGCGCGGGCCCTGTACCGGCGCAGCCAGCTCCTCTTCGGGTACGGCCCGAAGACCCTCGCCCGCATCCTGCGGATGCGCCGCGCCCTCGACCTGGCCCGCGACGGCACCCCGCTGGCCGCGGCCGCCGCGCTGGCCGGGTACGCCGACCAGGCCCACCTCACCCGGGATGTGAAGGAACTGGCCGGCGTCCCCCGACCCGGCTGCTGCGCGCCGACCCCGGCTGACCGCCGCCCGCCCGGGTGGAGCCCGGGCGCGGGCACCGCTCGGCGGCGGTCGGTCAGTCGCCGGTGAGCGGGGCGAACAGGTCGACGCCGTTGCCGTCCGGATCGTGCACCACCGCGTACCGCTGGCCCCAGAAGGCGTCCCAGGGTGGCAGGTGGCCGTGGTGGCCGGCGCCGGTCAGCTCCGCGTACCAGCGGTCCACCTCGGCGGGGTCGGCGCAGCGGAAGGCCAGGTTCATCCGGGGACCGCCGGCGGGTGGTGTCCAGTCCGGGTCGAAGCTGCGCACCGTCTCGACGGTGTCCCAGGCCAGCCGGACGCCGTTGGCGAGGGTGATCTCCACGTGCGGCTCGCGCTCCGCGCCGGGTGGGACGGGCAGCCCCAGGTGGCGGTAGAAGTCGAGCGTGCGGCCCATGTCGGTGACCGCCATGCCGATCAGGTCGAAGTGCGGTGTCATGTGGCCACGGTAGGGGCGGCCGGGGCGCGTGGTCTTGAACGGAACGGACGGGGCGGAGTGGGCGGTGTGGGCTTCACCGCCGGTCCCGGAGGCGTACGGTGGAGGACAAGTCCGGCCAAGAGGGCAAAAGCCCCCATTTGGTCCTGGGCGCCGACAGGGCGAGGGAAGGAAGCAGCCGTGACGCACCTGGCCTACCTGGATGCCGGATCCGGCAGTCTGATCGTGCAGGCGGTGGTCGGTGGGGTGGCCGGAGCAGCGGTCGCCGCCAAGCTCTACTGGCGACGCCTGGTCGCCCGCTTCCGCCGCCAGCCCACCGACCAGGGCTGACCGCGTGACCGTCCCCCGTACCGGCGTCCGCGGCGAACCCGGCTCCTTCCGCGACCCCGGCAACCTGGTCTTCCACCGGCACGGCGAGGTGCTCCGTGGCCTGGACGAACGGTCCGCCCGCGACTGGCGCGCCCTCGCGGTCAGCGACTTCTTCCGCGACCTGCTCGCCACCGGCAGGGTGTGCGGGACCGAGGAGGTGGTCCCCGCCCCGGTCGACCTGCCCTGGGCGGCGGTGCTCCGCCACGAGCGCATCCCGTTCGTCTCCCACCCGTACGAGTGGTCGTACGGGATGCTGCGCGACGCCGCCCTGCTGCACCTGGAGATCCTCGCGGCGGCCCTCGCGGCCGGCTTCACCACCAAGGACGGCTCGGCCTACAACCTCCAGTGGCGCGGCACCGCACCGGTCTTCATCGACGTCGGCTCGTTCGAGCCGGTCCGCGACGGGGAGCCCTGGGCCGGGTACCGGCAGTTCTGCCAGACGCTGCTCTATCCGCTGCTGCTCCAGGCCCACCTCGGGCTGGACTTCCAACCCTGGCTGCGGGCCCGGATCGACGGCATCGAGCCGGACCAGATGCGCCGCCTGTTCGGCGGTGCCCGCCGCCTGCGGGCCGGGGTGCTCACCCACGTGCACCTGCACGGGGCGATGCAGGCCCGCAACGCCGACGCGAGCACCACCGACGTACGCGCCCAGTTGCGGGCCGCCGGGTACTCCCGCGAGCTGGCCCAGGCCAGCGTCCGTGGCCTGACCCGGCTGGTCCGCCGGCTTGATTACCGGCCGGGGGACAGCCACTGGGCGGACTACCAGCGCACCTGCGCGTACTCGATGCCGGACCGGCAGGCCAAGGAGTCGTTCGTCGACCGGGCGGTGGCCGACACCGGGCCCGGCCTCGTGCTCGACCTGGGCGCCAACGACGGCCGGTACGCCCGGATCGCCGCCCGGCACGTCGACCACGTGGTCGCGGTCGAGCAGGACCCGGCGGTGGTCGACGCCCTCTACCGGGCGCTGCGGGACGAGGGGGAGCGGCGGATCCTGCCGCTGGTGATGGACCTCGCCGACCCGTCGCCGGGTGGGGGCTGGCGGGGCGTCGAGCGGGCCTCCTTCGCCGATCGGGCCCGCGCCGACGTCGTTCTCGCCCTGGCGGTGGTGCACCATCTGGCGATCGGCCGCAACATTCCGCTCGCCCAGGTGCTCGACCAGCTCGTCGGGCTCGGGACGGCCGGCGGCACGCTGGTGGTGGAGTTCGTCCACCCGGAGGACCCGATGGCCCGTCGCCTGCTGGCCAACAAGCCGGACGGGCTCTTCCCGGACTACCGGCGGGAGGCGTTCGAGGCGCTGCTCGCCGCGCGGGGCCGGGTCGTCCACCGGGTCGAGCTGCCCTCCGGCACCCGCACGCTCTACCAGGTGGTGGTGGGTGGCTGAGGGAATCCTCGCGCCGCCCGGGGCCCACCCCGACGCCGCCGCGCGGCGGCCCGGGCGGGGGCGCGGGTGGCGGCGCGAGGCGGGCCGGCTGCTGGAGGTGGTGGCGCTGGTCGGGCTCGTGGTCACCCAGCCGCTGCTGGACGTGCTCGGCCGCAGCCCCGACTTCTTCCTGTTCCACCGGGCCACCCGGGCCGACGTGCTGCTGCTGGTGGCCCTGGTCGCGATCGTGCCGACGGTGCCGTTCGCGCTGCTCGGGCTGCTCGGCCTGGCCGCTGGGCGGGTCGTCCGGGCCGGGCTGCACACCTTCGTGGTGGGGCTGCTGCTGGCCGCGCTCGCGGTCCAGGCCGGCCGGCACGGCACGCCGCTGCGGGGCGTACCGCTGCTGCTGGCCGCGGGGGTGGTCGGGGTGGCCGGGGCGGCCGCGCACCGGCGGTGGCGGGCCCTCGGCCGGGTGCTGCGGGTGGCCGCCGTCGGGCCGGTGCTCTTCGTCGGCCTGTTCCTGTTCGCCTCGCCGGCCTCGGCGGTGGTGCTGCCGCGTGACCACGGCGGGGCCGCCGGGGTGGCCGGCGCGGGCGCCCACCCGCCGGTGGTCATGATCGTCCTGGACGAGCTGCCGCTGGTCTCGTTGCTCGGCCCGGACGGGCGGATCGACGCCAGCCGGTACCCGCACTTCGCCGAGCTGGCGGCCGGCTCGACCTGGTACCGCGACGCCACCGGGGTCAGCGGCTGGACGCCGTACGCGTTGCCAGCCATGCTGACCGGCCGGTATCCCGCGCAGGGGGTGGCCCCGCACTACTCGCAGTACCCGGACAACCTGTTCACCGCCCTCGGCGGCCTGTACCAGATCAAGGCGGAGGAGAGCATCACCCGGCTCTGCCCGCCCAGCCGCTGCGAACAACCGGCCAGCCCCGAACAGGGGCTCGGCGTGCTGGTCCGGGAGAGCGGCAAGCTGCTGCGCCAGGTCAGCGCGCCGGTGGACAGCCAGGTCGACCCGGAGAACTCCTACCGGGAGCTGACCCGGGCCGAGGCGGGGCTGGACGCCGCCGAGCCGGTCCCGGACGATCCGAAGTTCCGCTGGGACACCCTGGACGACAACCAGCCGGCCCGGTTCACCAGCTTCCTCGCCGGGCTACGCCCGTCCTCCCGGCCCACGCTGCACTTCCTGCACCTGCTGATGCCCCATTCGCCGTGGGCGTACCTGCCGTCGGGGGCGCACTACATCGCGCCGGAGGATCTGCCCAACGACGGCGCCGGCTGGGTGGACCTGGCCCGGCAGCGGCACCTCGCCCAGCTCGGCTACACCGACCGGCTGATCGGCGAGACGCTGCGCACGCTGCGCGCCACCGGGCTGTACGACCAGGCGCTGGTCCTGGTCACGGCCGACCACGGGGTGAGCTTCCTGAAGGACTGGCAGGGCCGGGGGATGGACGCGATCAACCATGCCGCCGACCAGGTCGCCTGGGTGCCGATGTTCGTCAAGGAGCCGGGGCAGCGCACCGGTCGGGTCGACGACCGGAACTGGGAGCACGTGGACCTGCTCCCCACCATCCTCGACGAGACGCACGTGCGGGTCCCCTGGCGGATGGACGGCCGCTCGGCGCAGCAGTCCCCCCGGGGGCGGGCCGACAAGCGTTTCTACGACCGGCCCGGGCAGCCGGTGACGATCACCGGCGGGGTGCCGTCCGCGCCCGCCGCCCCGGCGCCCGACCCGCTGGTCGGTGCCAGGGTCGGTGAGCGTCCCGTCGGCGGCACGGCCACCGTGGCGAACCTCGACGCGTTCCGCGCCGTCGACCCGGCGCACGGCGAGCTGCCCGCCCTGGTCTGGGGCACCGTGCCCGCGTCGGTGCCGGACGGGACGAAGCTCGCGGTGGCGGTCAACGGCACCGTCGGCGCGGTCGTTTCGGTCGTCCCGCCGGACCAGGGTGGCCGGCGGTTCGCCGCCCTCCTTGCCGACGACCGGCTCTTCGCGGCCGGGGCGAACCGCCTGGACATCTACCGGGTGGACGTCGACGGGAGCCTGCACCAAGTGACCCTGTCCTGACCGCCCGTCCCACCTGCCGATGGTTGTTTCAACCAGCCCGGCCACCGGCTGGCACGGTCGCGCTCCCACCGGGTTTCCGAGCCGGCAAGTCGGGAATCGGGTGATGCACACCTCACCCCCGAACCATGACGAGCGGTGTCCTCCCGACCGTAAGTACGGTAAAAGCGAAGGCAATTCAACGAAGATCTTGCCGGCGAAGCGAGGAACACATGACGGAAGTCAAGCTCGACCACCCCGGTGGGCAGCTGTCGATGCCGGTGCAGTCCGCGGTCGAGGGCCCCGCCGGCGTCAAGGTGGGCAACCTGCTCAAGGAAACCGGATTGACCACCTACGATCCCGGTTTCGTCAACACCGCGTCCTGCTCGTCCGCCATCACCTACATCGACGGTGACGCGGGCATCCTGCGATACCGGGGCTACCCGATCGAGCAGCTGGCCGAGAAGTCCTCCTTCCTGGAGGTCTCGTACCTGCTCATCTACGGCGAGCTGCCGACCCAGGCCCAGCTGACCGAGTTCAGCGAGCGGATCCGGCGGCACTCGCTGCTGCACGAGGAGATGCGTCGTTTCTTCGACGGTTTCCCGCGTGACGCGCACCCGATGGCCGTGCTCTCCTCCGCGGTGAGCGCCATCTCCACCTTCTACCAGGACAGCCTGGACCCGTTCGACTCCGATCACGTGGAGATGTCCACGGTGCGACTGATGGCGAAGGTCCCGACCATCGCCTCGTACGCCTACAAGAAGTCGATCGGGCAGCCGCTGCTGTACCCGGACAACTCGCTCGGCTACGTCGAGAACTTCCTGCGGATGACCTTCGGCGTGCCGGCCGAGCCGTACGAGGTCGACCCGGTCATGGCCAAGGTGCTGGACATGCTGTTCATCCTGCACGCCGACCACGAGCAGAACTGCTCCACGTCGACCGTGCGGCTGGTCGGCTCCAGCAACGCCAACCTCTTCGCCTCGGTCTCGGCCGGCGTCAACGCCCTCTTCGGCCCGCTGCACGGTGGCGCGAACCAGGCCGTGCTGGAGATGCTGGAGCGGATCCAGGCGGACGGCGGCGACGTCCGGACCTTCGTGCAGAAGGTCAAGGACAAGCAGGACGGCGTGAAGCTGATGGGCTTCGGTCACCGGGTCTACAAGAACTACGACCCGCGCGCCGCGATCGTGAAGAAGGCCGCCCAGGACGTGCTGGGCCGGATGGCCAAGCCGGACCCGATGCTGGACCTCGCCATGCAGCTGGAGGAGATCGCGCTCGCCGACGACTTCTTCGTGTCCCGGCGGCTCTACCCGAACGTGGACTTCTACACCGGCCTGATCTACAAGGCCATGGGCTTCCCGACCAAGATGTTCACGGTGCTGTTCGCGCTGGGCCGGCTGCCCGGCTGGATCGCCCAGTGGCGCGAGATGATCAACGACCCGGAGACCAAGATCGGCCGCCCGCGGCAGATCTACACCGGCTACGCCGCGAGGGACTACGTCCCCGCCGAGCAGCGCTGATCCCGGTCTGACGACGAAGGCCGCCGACCCCGCCCAAGGAGTCGGCGGCCTTTCGCGTACGCCGGCTCGGCCGGGCTCGGTGATCCACTCGGACTGCGGCATCCCGGGGTATGCGCGGTGGTGGAGGGCGCGAGGTACCGCAATCCGAGTGGATCAAGTCCGACGGCCTGAGGTGGCGCCCGCCGGACGTCAGCGGAGGCCGGCGGCGGCCAGGAGGTTGCCCTCGGGCAGGGCCGGGAGCGCGCTGCCGAGGGCCATCCGTTGCGTCGTGCGCTCGGTGGTGAATGCCGCGTCACCGGCGATGGCGGCGGCGTACGCGGCCGCGGTGCGGGACGCGATCGCCGACCAGCCGTACTGCTCGTGCACCATGACGCGGGCGCGGCGGGCGAGGGCCCGAGCGCGGTCCCGGTCCGACAGCAGCGCGTGCACCGCCTCGGTGAGCCCGTCCGGGTCCTGCGGGGCGAAGGTCATCCCGGTGACGCCCGGCTCGACGATCTCCGCCAACCCGCCGGTCCGCGCCACCGCGAGCGGCGCGCCGGCCGCCGCACCCTCCAGGGCGACCATGCCGAACGGCTCGTAGATACTCGGCACCGCGAAGCAGTCGGAGGCGGCCATCACCGCGGGCAGGTCGGTGCCGCCGAGGAAGCCCGGCATGCTGACCGTGCCGGCCAGCCCGAGCCGGTGCACCTCGGCCTCCAGGGTCGCCTTGTACGGCCCGTCGCCGACCACCACCGCGCGCAGCCCCGGGTGCCGCTCCCGCAGCCGGGGGAGCCCGGCGAGCAGGTGCTGCACGCCCTTCTCGTAGACCAGCCGGCCGGCGAAGGTGACCAGCGGGCCGTCGCCGGCGAACCGGGCCCGGGCGGCGGTGACCGCCGAGGCAGGCACCTGCCAGCGCTGCGGCTCGACCCCGTTGGGCACCACGTCGACCCGCGCCCCGGGCAGGCCGAACAGCGAGGTCACCTCGTCGCGCATGTAGCCGGAGCAGACGATCACCCGGCCGGACTCGGCGGCCAGCCAGTGCTCGACGCCGTGGATGGTGCGGTTCATCTCCTCGGGCAGCCAGCCCTGGTGCCGGCCCGCCTCGGTGGCGTGGATGGTCGTGACCAGCGGGATGTCCAGGTGCTCGCGCAGGGTCATCGCGGTGTGCGCGACGAGCCAGTCGTGAGCGTGGATGACGTCGTAGCCACCGGTCTCGGTGGCGCGCAGGGCGGTTCGGGTGAGGGTGTGGTTGAAGGCCATGGTCCAGGCGAGCAGGCTGCTGGTGGCGAGGGGGAAGCGGACGGGGTCCTCGGCGGCGCGGACGATGCGTACGCCGTCGGCGTACTCCTCCAGGGGTGCGCCCTCGGTGTGGCGGGTGACGACGGTGACCTGGTGGCCGGCGGCGGCCAGGGCGACGGAGAGGGCGTGCACGTGGCGGCCGAGGCCACCGACGAGCACCGGCGGGTACTCCCACGACAGCATGAGGATGCGGCGCGTCCGGGGCGGCGTGCCGGTCTGCTGCGGGATGGTGGGGCGGGAGGTGGAAGTGGGGCGGTGGGTCCGGTCCGTCGCGGTGGCGGGCTGCTCGCCGACCCGCAGGATGGTCACATCAATCTCCGTCCATGCATGCTGGGGCGCGCCGGCGACACTGGCGGCGTGGAAGGTGCGGTGAGGGCGGCCGAGAGGCCGAGCGGATCCGCGCGGGCGCGCGCGTCCAGCAACAAGGAAACGGCATCCGGGGCCGGCCCGCATCTCGAAAAGGGCGTTCGTGACGGAAGACACCCGAAGGGCGGACCGGGGCCAGGTGGGTGGATTCGGGTTACGGTCCGAACAGGTGGATTGACGACCCGTACGGCGGGGCATCAGCGGTGTGCGCACCGGCGGTCGACCCGTCCGGTGCGCCCATGATCGTGGGCCGAAGGAGCGACATGCAGGTCTGGCCGGGCGAGAGCTATCCCCTCGGCGCCACCTACGACGGGATGGGGACCAACTTCGCGATCTTCTCCGAGGTGGCGGAGCGGATCGAGCTCTGCCTGTTCGACGAGTGGGGCATCGGGGCAGAACGCCGGGTCGAGCTGCGCGAGGTCGACGCCTACGTCTGGCACGCCTACATCCCCGGGACCGAGCCCGGCCAGCGCTACGGCTACCGGGTGCACGGGCCGTGGGACCCGGCCAACGGGCTGCGGTGCAACCCGCACAAGCTGCTGCTCGACCCGTACGCCAAGGCGATCGACGGGGAGATCACCTGGGATCCGGCCGTCTACGACTACGAGATGGGCGGCGACCCCGACCGGATGAACGAGACCGACTCGGCGTCGTTCATGCCCAAGTCGGTGGTGGTGAACCCGTACTTCGACTGGGGCAACGACAAGCCGCCGCGCACCCCGTACCACCACTCGGTGATCTACGAGGCGCACGTGCGCGGGCTGACCATGCGCCACCCCGGCATCCCCGAGGAACTGCGCGGCACGTACGCGGCCATCGCCTCACCCGTCATGATCGACTATTTCAAGCGGCTCGGGGTGACCGCGGTCGAGCTGATGCCGGTGCACGAGTTCGTGCACGACCACCGCCTGGCCGACCTCGGCCTGCGCAACTACTGGGGCTACAACACCATCGGCTTCTTCGCCCCGCACCACGGCTACTCCGCCCTCGGCCGGCTCGGCCAGCAGGTGCAGGAGTTCCGCGGCATGGTCAGGGCGCTGCACGCGGCCGGTATCGAGGTCATCCTCGACGTGGTCTACAACCACACCGCCGAGGGCAACCACCTCGGCCCGACGCTGAGCTTCAAGGGCATCGACACGCCCAGCTACTACCGGCTCTCGGAGTCCGACCGGCGCTACTTCGTCGACTACACCGGCACCGGCAACAGCCTCAACGTGCGCAGCCCGCACTCCCTGCAGCTGATCATGGACTCGCTGCGGTACTGGGTCACCGAGATGCACGTCGACGGCTTTCGGTTCGACCTCGCCGCCACCCTGGCCCGCGAATTCTACGAGGTGGACCGCCTCTCCACCTTCTTCGAGGTGGTGCAGCAGGACCCGGTGGTCGGCCGGGTCAAACTGATCGCCGAGCCGTGGGACATCGGCCCCGGCGGCTACCAGGTCGGCAACTTCCCGCCGCAGTGGACCGAGTGGAACGGCAAGTACCGGGACACCGTGCGGGACTTCTGGCGCGGCGAGCCGGCCACCCTGGCCGAGTTCGCCTCCCGGATCTCCGGCTCCGCCGACCTCTACCAGGACGACGGTCGCCGCCCCTTCCACAGCATCAACTTCGTCACCTGCCACGACGGGTTCACCCTCAACGACCTGGTGTCCTACAACGACAAGCACAACGAGGCCAACGGCGAGGAGAACCGGGACGGCGAGAGCCACAACCGCTCGTGGAACTGCGGCGTCGAGGGGGAGACCGACGATCCCGGCGTGCACGCCCTGCGCGCCCGGCAGCGGCGCAACTTCCTGGCCACCCTGATCCTCTCCCAGGGCGTGCCGATGATCGGCCACGGCGACGAGCTGGGCCGCACCCAGCGCGGCAACAACAACGCGTACTGCCAGGACAGCGAGCTGGCCTGGGTCGACTGGGGCCGGGCCGACGAGGAGCTGCTGGCCTTCGTCCGGCGGCTCACCGAGTTCCGCGCCCGGCACCAGGTGTTCCGCCGGCGCCGATTCTTCACCGGGCTGCCGGTGGGCGGCCGGGCTGCCGGCTCGGCCCTGCCCGACCTGGCCTGGTACACCCCCGACGGCCGGGAGATGACCGGCGATGACTGGGGCAACGACTTCGGCCGCTCGGTGGCCCTCTTCGTCAACGGCGACGGCATTCCGGAACGCGGCCAGTACGGCCAGCGCCACCGGGACGACTCGTTCCTGCTGCTGTTCAACGCGCACGACGCGCCGCTGGACTTCACCCTGCCACCGGCCGAGTTCGGGCAGCGGTGGGAACAGGTCATCAGCACCGCGGAACCGGATCCGGAGAAGCCCACGGTGGTGGAGGCGGCCGGCACCGTCTGCGTGCTGGACCGCTCGCTGCTGGTCCTGGAAAGGACGGCCTGACCATGCCCGACACCCCCTACCCCGGCGAGACGAAGGCAGCGAAGACGCGGGTGGGGGCGACCTACCGCGTCCAGGTGCGCCCCGGCTTCGACCTCGACGCCACCGCCGGGCTCGCCGACCACCTGCACGCCCTCGGCGTCACCCACCTCTACAGCGCGCCGCTGCTCACCGCCGCCCCCGGCTCGCAGCACGGCTACGACGTGGCCGACCACCGGTCGGTCAACCCCGAGATCGGCGGCGAGGCCGGCCGGCAGCGCCTGGTCCGGGCACTGCGCGCGGCCGGCCTCGGCCTGGTCGTCGACATCGTCCCCAATCACGCCGGGGTCGCCCGACCCGAGGCCAACCCGGCCTGGTGGGACGTGCTGCGCCGGGGGCGGGCGTCGGCGTACGCGCACTGGTTCGACATCGACTGGGACCGGGGCCGGCTGCTGCTGCCGGTGCTCGCCGACGCCCACGACGCGCTCGACGACCTCAAGGTGGTCGACGGGGAGCTGCGCTACCACGAGCACCGGTTCCCGATCGCCGACGGCACCGGGGCGGGCACCCCGCGCCAGGTGCACGACCGGCAGCACTACGAGCTGGTCAACTGGCGGCGCGGCGACACCGAACTGACGTACCGCCGCTTCTTCGCCGTGTCCGACCTGGCCGGGCTGCGGGTGGAGGACCCGGAGGTCTTCCGCGCCACCCACGCGGAGATCCTGCGCTGGGCCGACGCCGGCGACGTGGACGGCATCCGGGTCGACCATCCGGACGGGCTGCGCGACCCCGCCGGCTACCTCGCCCGGCTGCGCGCCGCCGCCCCGCACGTCTGGCTGGTGGTGGAGAAGATCCTCGAGTACGGCGAGGAGCTGCCGGACTGGCCGGTGGACGGCACCACCGGCTACGACGCCCTCGCCGCGGCCGGCGGGCTCTTCGTCGACCCGGACGCCGAGGGTGACTTCACCGCCCTGGACACCCGGCTGACCGGCCGGCACACCTCCTGGGAGGACCTGACCCACCGGACCAAGCTCGAGGCGGCCACCCGGCTGCTCGCCGCCGAGCTGAGCCGGCTCGCCGCGCTGGTGCCCGAGCTGCCCGCCGAACAGGTCCGGGCCGCCCTGGCCGAGCTGGCCGCCGCCTTCCCGGTGTACCGGGGCTACCCGCCGGAGGGTGCCCGGCACCTGGCCGCGGCCCGTTCCGAGGCCGGTCGCCGCCGCCCCGACCTGACCGCCACCCTGGACACGGTCACCGCCCGGCTGCGCGATCCCGGTCACGAGCTGGCCGCCCGCTTCCCGCAGCTCACCGGCGCGGTGATGGCCAAGGGCGTGGAGGACACCGCGTACTACCGGTGGAGCCGGTTCGTCGCGCTCAACGAGGTCGGCGGCAGCCCGGCGCACTTCGGCGTGCCGCCCGCCGAGTTCCACCGCTTCGCCACCACCCGGCAGGTGCGGTGGCCCGCCGGCATGACCACGCTCTCCACCCACGACACCAAGCGCGGCGAGGACGTCCGGGCCCGGCTGGCCGTGCTGTCGGAGCTGCCCGGGCGGTGGGCCGAGCGGGTGCAGAACTGGATGTCGCGCGCGCCGCTCGCCGACCCCGCCTTCGCCCACCTGCTCTGGCAGACCGCCGTCGGCGCCTGGCCGATCGAGCGCGAGCGGCTGCACGCGTACGTGGAGAAGGCTGCCCGGGAGGCGTCCGTGGCGACCAGCTGGGCCGACCCGGACCCGGCCTTCGAGCACGAGCTGCACGCCCTGGTGGACCGGATGTACGACGACCCGGAGCTGCAAGCCGAGATCGCCGGGTTCGCCGACGGGATCACCCCGGCCGGCTGGTGCAACTCACTCGGGCAGAAGCTGGTGCAGCTGGCCATGCCCGGGGTGCCGGACACCTACCAGGGCACCGAGCTGTGGGAGAACTCGCTCGTCGACCCCGACAACCGTCGCCCCGTCGACTTCGCCGTCCGCCGGGCGCTGCTGGCCCGGCTCGACGCCGGCTGGCAGCCGACGGTGGCCGCGGACGGCGCGGCCAAGCTGCTCGTCGTCTCCCGGACGCTACGGCTGCGCCGGGACCACCCGGAGCTGTTCACCGGCTACCGGCCGGTGCCGGCGCACGGCCCGGCCGGCGCGCACGCGGTGGCCTTCGACCGGGGCGGCGCGATCGCGGTGGCGACCCGGCTGCCGCTGCGGCTGGCCCGGTCCGGCGGCTGGCGCGACACGACCCTGTCGATTTCGGCTCATCGTGTTACGGACATGTTCACCGGTCGGGTCTACAGTGGGTCTGAGCTGCTCCTTCATGATCTGTTGAGCACCTATCCCGTCGCCCTGCTGGCTCCCGCCGACTCCGTGGAGGCTGCCGCATGACCGAGTTCACGGTGTGGGCGCCCGAAGCCGCCCGGGTCCGGCTGCGCCTGCCCGGCGCCGCCGACCGCGACATGCGTCCCGGTGCCGGCGGCTGGTGGCGGGTCGAGGTGCCCGACGCGGGGCCGGGCACCGACTACGCGTTCGTGCTCGACGACGACGAGCGGGCCCTGCCCGACCCGCGGTCGGCCTGGCAGCCGGCCGGCGTGCACGGGCCGAGCCGGCGCTACGACCACAGCGCCTTCGACTGGACCGACCAGGGGTGGACCGGCCGGCAGCTGCCCGGCAGCGTCCTCTACGAGCTGCACGTGGGCACCTTCACCCCGGAGGGCACCTTCGACGCGGTCGTCGACCGGCTCGAGCACCTGGTCGACCTGGGCGTCGACCTGATCGAGCTGCTGCCGGTCAACGCCTTCAACGGCGAGCACAACTGGGGCTACGACGGGGTCTGCTGGTACGCCCCGCACCAGCCGTACGGCGGCCCGGACGGGCTCAAGCGCCTCGTCGACGCCGCGCACGCCAGGGGGCTGGGGGTGATCCTCGACGTCGTCTACAACCATTTCGGGCCCTCCGGGGCCTACGCGCCGATGTTCGCGCCGTACCTCGCCGAGCAGCACAACCCCTGGGGCCGCGCGGTCAACCTGGACGGCCCGCACTCCGACGGGGTACGCCGCTACATCGTCGACAGCGTGCTGATGTGGCTGCGCGACTACCACGTCGACGGGCTGCGGCTGGACGCCGTGCACGCCATGCCGGACTCCCGGGCCACCCACCTGCTGGAGGAGATCGCGGTCGAGGTCGAGTCGCTCTCCACCCACGTCGGGCGGCCGCTGTCGCTGATCGCCGAGTCCGACCTCAACGACCCCCGGCTGATCACCCCCCGCGAGGCGGGTGGCTACGGCCTGCACGCGCAGTGGAACGACGACGCCCACCACGCGCTGCACAGCCTGCTCACCGGGGAGCGGCAGGGCTACTACGGCGACTTCGGCTCCCTCGAATGCCTGACCGACGTGCTGACCGGCGCGTTCTTCCACGCCGGCAGCTGGTCCAGCTTCCGCAACCGCAGCCACGGCCGCCCGGTGGACCGGCAGCGCACGCCCGGCCACCGGTTCGTGGCGTACCTGCAGAACCACGACCAGGTCGGCAACCGGGCCACCGGCGACCGGATCTCCGCGACCCTGTCGACCGGGCTGCTGCGCGTCGGCGCGGTGCTGCTGATGACCGCGCCGTTCACCCCGATGCTGTTCATGGGGGAGGAGTGGGCGGCCAGCACCCCCTGGCAGTTCTTCACCAGCCACCCCGAGCCGGAGCTGGCCTCCGCGGTGGCCACCGGCCGGAAGCGGGAGTTCGCCGCGCACGGCTGGCCGCCGGGCGAGGTGCCCGACCCGCAGGACCCGCAGACCTTCGTCCGGTCCCGGCTCGACTGGGCCGAGCTGGACAAGCCCGAGCACCGGGAGATGTACGAGTTCCACCGTCGGCTGATCGCGCTGCGCAAGCGCCGCCCCGACCTGTCCGACCCGCGGCTGAACCACGTCGACGTCCGGCACGGCGACCAGTTCCTGCTGATGCGCCGGGGCGAGTGCCTGGTGGTGGCGAACCTGGCCGGCAAGCCGCAGCGGATCAACCTGCCGGGGGTGGTGCGCAGCGTGCTGCTGGCCACGGAGAGCGGTGTGACGGTGATGCGCGACGGGATCGAGCTGCCGGCGGAGTCGGCGGCCATCGTCGCGCTGTGACCGCCGCGCCCGGGCGAGCCCGACCGGGCGCGCCGGGATGAGTTTGCGGGGCACCGGCTCGCGCGGCCGGCAGGACAGCGGTGGACGCGTCCGGCGGATAACGTGCCGGAGCATGGAGTGGACATATCCGACCGTGTCGATCGCCGGGATCGTGCACGAGACCGCCGGGTCCGCCGTGCGGCTGCGCCCGGTCAGCGAGCCCGACCTGACCATGTTTTGCCGGTTCGCCACCGAGCCGGGCCTGATCGGGCTCGACTGGGCCGGTTTCCGGGACGGCAGCGCGCCGGCCCGCCGATACGCCGAGGACGGCTGGCTCGGCCAGCGGGACGGACGGCTGATCGTCCAGGTCGAACCCGAGGAGGCCGCCGCCGGTTACGTCAGCTACCTGCGGGGAATCTACGGCGGACGCGCGCCGTACTGGGAAATCGGAATAGCCCTGCTGCCCGAGTGGCGCGGCCGGGGCGTCGGCTGGCGGGCCCAGGCGCTCCTCTGCGACTACCTGTTCGCGCACACCCCGGCCCAGCGCATCCAGGCCGGCACCCACCCGGAGAACATCGCCGAGCGGCGGTCGCTGGAGAAGGCCGGCTTCCAGTTGGAGGGCGTGGTGCGGGCGTGCGAGTTCCGCGCCGGCGCGTGGCGCGACGGCCATCTCTACAGCCGGCTGCGCGACGACCCGTCCCCGCTCTGACCCGTCAGGGGATCGGCCACTCGTGGACCGGGCGGTTGCTGTGCATCAGGTCCACGTAGTGGCGGACCACCTCGCGCAGCGCCTCCGGCCGGTCCAGGTGGTCGGCGGACTCCAGCCGGTGCAGCGTCTCCACCTGCCAGGTCGCGCCGTTGCGCCCGGTCAGGCAGCGCTGCTCGATGATGCCGAGCAGCCGGTCCCGCTCGTCCGGGTCGAGGCCCCACCGGTCCAGCCCGTGGTACGCCAGCGGCAGCAGCCGGCGTAGCACCAGCTCGGTCACCGGCAGGTAGCCCAGCCCCGGCCAGAAAACCTGGGCGTCGATGCCATGCCGGGCGCAGGAGTTGAAGTTCTCCTCGGCGGCGCTGAACGACATCTGCGACCACAGCGGCCGGTCCGACTCGGCGAGCGCGCGGACCAGACCGAAGTAGAAGGCGCCGTTGGCGATGGTGTCGACCACGGTCGGGCCGGCGGGCAGCACCCGGTTCTCGACCCGCAGGTGCGGGCGCCCCCTCAGCACGTCGTACACCGGGCGGTTCCACCGGTAGATGGTGCCGTTGTGCAGCCGCAGCTCGGCGAGCTTCGGCACGCCGCCGCCGGCCAGCGCCTGCGCCGGGTCCTCCGGGTCGCAGACCGGCAGCAACGCGGGGAAGTAGCGCACGTTCTCCTCGAACAGGTCGAAGACGCTGGTGATCCACCGTTCGCCGAACCAGACCCGGGGGCGTACCCCCTGGGCCTTGATCTCCTCCGAGCGGGTGTCGGTGGCCTGCTGGAACAGCGGGACGCGGGTCTCCCGCCACAGCTCGCGGCCGAAGAACAGCGGCGAGTTCGCGCCGAGCGCGACCTGGACGCCGGCGACGGCCTGGGCGGCGTTCCAGTGGTCGGCGAACTGGGCCGGGCTGACCTGCAGGTGGAACTGGGTGCTGGTGCACGCGGCCTCGGGGGTGATGGTGTCCGCGGTGGTCGCGAGCCGCTCCACCCCGGTGATGGAGATCGGCAGGTCCTCGCCGCGGGCGGCGAAGATCTGCTCGTTGAGCAGCGAGTAGCGCGGGTTGGCCGAGAGGGTGTTGGCAGTCAGGTGCTCGGGCCGCAGGGTCGGCAGGATGCCGATCATGACCATGTGCGCGTCGAGGGTGCGGGCCTTCTCCTCGGCCGCGTTCAGGCTGGCCCGTACGTGCTCCTCGAACTGCCGGGTGCCGGTGCCGGCGAGCCGCCGGGGCGCCACGTTGATCTCCACGTTGAACTGGCCCAGCTCGGTCTGGAAGCTCGGGTCGGCCACCGCGGCGAGCACGTCCGAGTTGCGCATCGCCGGCTGCGCGTCGTCGTCGACCAGGTTGAGTTCGATCTCCAGCCCGGTCATCGGCCGGTCCACGTCGAAGCGGGACTCGCGCAGCATCTCCGCGAAGACGTCCAGGCAGCGCCGGACCTTCTCCCGATAGCGGGCCCGGTCCTCCCGGCTGAATGTCCGTACGCCGACGTCCTCGCCCATGGTCACCGCCCTGTCACCGCTGGTTTCCCTAACCTCGCACGGGGCGGCGGGGCAGGGAAGGCCCGAACGACCTTTATCTACCCAACGACGCCCCCGGTGATCCCGGTCGCCCCAGCGGTGCCCTCGACAGTCGGGTCGAAGACGTCAGGTCAGCACCGAACAGGCGGCGATCCCCAGCACCAGCAGCGCGCCCAGGGCCGCCTGGAGCAGCAGCGGCGGGCCCAGGTGGGACCAGACCGTGGCGGTCCGCGGTGTCAGCAACTGCCCCGTGGTCAGGTTGACGATCCGCTCGATCCGGGGCGGCAGGTCCGCGTCGCGCTGCGGGCGCAGGGTGAGTTGCACGTGGTCGCCGGGGTGCAGGGCACTCTGCGGCAGGTGGCCGTGCAGCTCCATCTCCAGCAGCCGGTCCGTGGCGTCGCGTACCCGGACCGGGGTGACCAGGAACTCGGGCCCCTTCTTCAATTCCTTGAAGCTGCGCCGGGCGCCCCCGCCGCCGCTGCTGAGCAGAGCGCGCAGCGCCCGCATCAGCAGCCCCGCCAGGCCGGCTGCGGTGAGCACCGTGACCAGCACCGGCTGCCCCACCCGTACCTCGCGGGCGTACCCCTCCATGAGCCGGACCAGCCGACCGGTGACGATGCGTTCCGTCGGCAGGACGACGCGCCGGGTGTACAGCTCCGTGTCCATCTTCACCACCCAGAGTCCCGTTCCGTTTACCGATGGTATCGGCCCGCCGGGTTGAACGACGTGAATGAACTCCGGTCACGCGGCGGGCCCGCCAGGTGACATCCCGGGTGGCGCGGGTATCCGTGCGGCCGAGCTGGAAAGGGGTCGAGCATGCAGCTGTCCTTCCTGCGCCCGCTCTACGACCGTCCGGGGCCGTGGTGTTCGGTGTACCTGGATGCCTCCCGGGACACCCACGACTCGCGTCCCGCGGTCGACCTGCGTTGGCGGTCCCTCAAGGGGCACCTGCTGGAGCAGGGCGCCGACCAGGTGACCATCGAGGCGGTCGAGGACGTCGTCCGTCGGCACACCCCGATGCCCGGTGACTACGGCATCGCCGTCTTCGCCACCCGGGGCCGGGCGGTGCTCACCGAGTACCTCTCCGCGCCGCCGCTGCGGGACCTCGCCACCTGGTCCGCCCTGCCGCACACCATGCCGCTGGTCGCCCAGCGCGGCGAGCAGGTGGCCTGGGTGCGGGTGCTGGCCGACCGGACCGGGGCGGACGCCATCGCGGTCAGCGCCGGCGGGGTGCCGCGCAAGGCGCACATCGTCGGGCGGGAGAGTTATCAGCTACGCCAGGTCAAGCCCGGCGGATGGTCCCAGTCCCGCTACCAGCGCGCGGCGATGGAGGCCTGGCACCACAACGCCGGTGACGCCGCCGCGGCCACCGCCGAGCTGGCCGACAAGGTCGGCGCGGACGTGGTGGTGGTGGCCGGGGACATCCGGGCCACCGGCATGATCGCCGCCCAGCTTCCGGAGCGTTGGCAGGACGTCCTGGTACGGACGGACGCCGGTGCCCGCACCGGGGGCGCCGACCCGATGGCGATGGACGACCTCACCGTGCAGACCATCGCGGAGGTCGCCGACCAGCGGATCAGCACCGCGCTGGACCGGTTCGGTGTGCAGGAGGACGTCGGGGCCGGCCTGGATGCGGTGGTTTCCGCCCTGCAACGTAACCAGGTCGACACCATGCTGATCGTCGACGACGCCTCCGCCGACGGGGAACTCTGGGTGGGTCCCGAGCCGACCGAGATCGCCACCGACCCGGGGGAGTTGGAGGCGATGTCGGTGGCCGACCCGCAACGGGTACGTGCCGACGCCGCGCTGCTGCGCGCGCTGATCGGCACCGACGCCGAGCTCACCGTGCTCGCGCCGGAGGAGGCGCCGGAGCTCACCGACGGGGTCGGGGCGGTGCTCCGGTACGTCGACGCGGGCACCCCCGGGCGGGGCAATGGCTGACCGCACGGTGGCGGACCTGGTGGTCGAGCGCCTGCGCGCCTGGCGGGTGCCCCGGGCGTTCGGCTACCCGGGGGCGGCGATCGCCCCCCTGGTGCGGGCCCTGGACGGCTCCGGTGGGGACCCGGAATTCATCCCCGCCCGGCACGAGGAGACCGCCGCGTTCATGGCCACCGGCCACGCCAAGTTCACCGGTGAGATCGGGGTCTGCCTGGCCACCCAGGGGCCGAGCGCGGTGCACCTGCTCAACGGTCTCTACGACGCCAAGCTGGACAGCAAGCCGGTGGTGGCGATCGTCGGCGAGGACATCACCGGGCCGCTCGGCGGCGCGCACGAGGAGATCGGGCTGAGCCGGCTCTTCGGCGACGTCTGCAACCAGTTCGTGCGGTACGGGCGGGCACCCGGCCAGGTGCCCGCCCTGCTCGATCAGGCGTTCCGCACCGCGGCGGCGACCCGGAGCCCGACCTGTGTGGTGCTGCCGTACGCGTTGCAGGTGGCCGCCGTGCCGGACCTGCTGCCGCAGGCCGCCGGCGTGGTCTCGGCGACTCCGGGGGAGCCGCTGGCCCGGGTGCTGCCGCACGAGGGTGACCTGGACGCGGCGGCCTCGTTGCTGGCCACCGGACAGCGGGTGGCGATCCTCGTCGGCCAGGGAGCGCACGGCGCGGCGGAGGAGATCGTCGCGCTGGCCGACCGGCTCGGCGCGGGCGTGGCGACGTCGCTGCTCGGCAAGCCGGTGCTGGACGAACGGTTGCCGTTCCACACCGGAGTGCTCGGCGAGGTCGGCACCTCGGCCGCGGCCCAGCTCATGGGGGGCTGCGACACGCTGCTGCTGGTCGGTACCAACGACCCGTGGACCGACTGGTTCCCCATGCCGGGCCAGGTACGGACCATCCAGATCGACATCGACGGCCGGCGGATCGGCACCCGCTATCCCACAGACGTCCCGCTGGTGGGCGACGCGGCCGAGACGCTGCGGGCGCTGCTCGGCCGGGTGCCGGAGCGGCCCAACCGGCAGTGGCGGGGCGTGGTCGAGAAGTCGGTGGACCGGTGGCGGGAGGTGGCCGCCGAGCGGGCCGGCGCGCCGGCCGAGCCGGTGAACCCGCAGCTCGTGCTGCACGAACTCGCGTCCCGGATGCCGCAGCGCGGTGCCGTCGCGGTGGACGTCGGCTCGGTCATCTACTGGTACGCCCGGCACCTGCAGTTGCCGCCGGGGGTCCGGGCGCAGCTGTGTGGCACCCTCGGCTCGATGGGTTGCGGCCTGCCGTACGCGGTGGCCGCCAAGCTGGCCCGCAGCGACGAGCCGGTGATTGCCCTGCTCGGGGACGGGGCGATGCAACTCAACGGCCTGGCCGAGCTGATCACGGTGGCACACCACTGGCAGGAGTGGCGGGACCCCCGGCTGGTGGTGCTGGTGCTCAACAACCGGGACCACGCCGGGATGGGCGGCGGCCCGGAGCCGACCGGCGTGATCACCGACCGGCGCCCCGACGTGCCGTACGCCGGGTGGGCCCGACTGCTCGGTCTGCACGGCATCCGGGTGGACCGCCCGGAGTTGGTCGGCCCGGCCTGGGACGAGGTCCTCGCGGCCGACCGGCCCAGCGTGCTGGAGGCGGTGGTCGACCCGGCGGTGTCGATGGACCCGCCGGAGCCCGCGCTGGCCGACCTGCGTGGCATCTTCGCCGACGGCGACGCCGCCCGCCGGGTACGGGAGCAGATGCTGGACCGTCGCACCGCTGTCGAGGCCGAGGACCTGGTCTGACCGCGTCGTGCCGGCGCCCGGCTCGCCTGCCCGGTGGGCGAGGTCGGCACGGTCCGCCGCCGCCCCGCCGAAGGCGACGCCCGCGCCCGTTGCCTTTGGCGGGCGGCGCAGTCGCCTGTGGCTCGCTACGAACTTGATGACACGGACGAGTCAGCCATGACGCGTCTTCCGGCCCACGCGGTCAGCTACGCGGTCACCCGCGTCGGGTGAGTCGTTCATGTCATCAAGTTCGTAGCGTCGTCGCCCCCTTTGCCCGTCCTGGCACCCCCGCCCTCGCCCTGCCCCGCCGAGCCCGTCCACGCCAGGTCCCCCCGCCCCGCCCCCGCTCTGCCCCCGCCTCGCCCCCGCTCCGCCCTCGCCCCCGCTCCGCCCCCGTCTCCGCCCGCCCCGCCCGCTCCGCCCGCCCCGCCAGGCCCGGTCCCGCCGCCCGCCCGACTGGCCAGCGCGGTGTGGCGGCGGGGGACTGGCCCGGCCGCGCGGGCCGTCCCGGTACGGCCGCGACCCGGCCCGGCGCTCCCGTTGCGGCCCGAGACGGCCGGCCACGGCGAGTCGGCGCGCCTGGGCCTCGTGCGTGGTCACCGCCCTGCCGACAGACACCCGCAGATTGGCCCGCCCCGTGGGGGGATGCCCCGTTTAGACCCCATAGGGACGGGAAGCCGGGCCGCGTGGTGAACGAACGAGGCACGGTGGGATCGGTGCGAAAGGGGCCCATGGGGTCCACGGCCGACGGCGCCACCCTGGCCGTCGACCGTGTCGTGGCGGCCGGGAGCACGGCCCGGGTCCTGCTCGCGGCGACTGTGCGGGCGCTGCGCGGCGACGACTGCGCCGACGTGGGGCAGGCTCCCACCCTCACCCGGTTCACCGGCGCGCCGGAGCCGGTGCGCCGGGCCGCCGCCGTCCGGGCCGCCGGCCGGCTCGCGCTGAGCCCGGCCCGGATCGCCGAGGTGGACGGCGAGCGGGTGGCGGCCTGGCTCGCCGACCAGTACCCGGCCCGCCGCTGGCCGGGAGTGGTGCTGGGCTCGCCGCACGGCGCGGCCGTGCACCTCGCGGTGGCCCTGGGCGTGCCCTGGCTGCCCGCCACCTTCGAGATGACCGTGCACTGGCCGCGGGGGGTCGTGGACCGGCCGGCCGCCGCGCTGGACCACGGTGCCGCGCTCGCCGCCCGCCTGCTGGCCGGCAACCCCGCCGTGCACGTGCGACAGGTGCACTGCCCGGCCAGCCGTGGCGCGGCCGCCGGCGCCACCGTGTCACTCGCGGTGCGCTGGAGCGCCCTGCCTGCGGCGTACGTCCGCTTCCTGGCCGAACGTCTGGACCCCGGCGCGCCGGTGCTGCTGCTGCACGACGCCCGGACCTGGCCGGTGCTGGATGAGGGGCAGGGGCACAGCTTCCAGGTCGGTTCCCCGGCCAGTGGCCTCGACCCGGTGGACTTCCACCCCGACGCGCACGCGCTCCGGCAGGTGCTCCGCTCCGCCGGCGGCGACGGCGCGAGCTGGGCGCCGCCGGACGTCTCCTGCCCACAGGCGTACGCGGAGCACGGCGTGGAGTCCGGGTTCGAGCACAGCCTCCGGAACTGGACCAGCCGGCGCGGGCACCCGCTGCACCGGGTGCTCGTCCCGCAGCCCGACGTGCTCAGCGCGGCCACCGCCGATCTGTACCGGCACTGGCTGCGCCGGGCCGGCAAGACCGGCAACCGCTTGGTGGTGGAGTGCGGGCGGCTGCTCGACCCGTGGCAGGTGGTCCGGGCCGGCCTGGTGCCGTACTGGTGCGAGAACGCGAGCCGGCGCCGGGTGGAGGGGGTGGAGTGGTGGCTCGCCGGGTGCGAGCCGTTCAGCTCGGTGGACGTGCTGCCGGAGCCGCCCGGGGTTCGTTCGCCTGCCCTGGCCGGCCTGCCGCAGTGGCTCGCCGTCGCGGCGTTCGGCCGCCGGCGGCGGGCGCTGGACCGGGGTTCGGCCCGCGGCTACCCGGTCAGCCAGGTGCCTACCCGGCGTGCCACGGAGGTGTTGCGTAACCAGCCGTACGACCTGCCCGTCCCGCCGCCGCTGGGGATGGGGGAGGCGCTCGCGGTGCTCCGGGACGCGGGTGCCCACCAGGGGTTGCTGGTCTCCTGACGCCCCGGCCACCAACAACGGCGAATCATCCTCGCGATCCTGCGGACCGTGATTGAGTACCTACGGAGCGGGAACACCGCTCGCTGCGACGGCCCACGACGCCGTGTGGCGAGCCGTCGGCCGTTCCTGGCGTTCCGTCACGTAACCCACTTCCGGCCCGGTGCGTGGCCCGACCACGCGCACGACCGGTCTTCCCGATCCGGGCGGGGGACACCTTCCTGAGGGAGGCGCGGATGTTCGGACAGACCACCACACCCACACCACCACCCACCGAGCGGGGCCTGGAGGACCTCGACGCGGCGGCCCTGGCGTACGCGGCACGGATCGAAGGGCTGCCACCCGAGCGGCGGCAGGAGGCGCGGGACGATCTCGTCCGGTTCGCGTTGCCCTTCGCCGGCCGGTTGGCCCGCCGCTACCGAGGTCGCGGGGAACCGCTGGAGGACCTGGAGCAGGTGGCCCGCCTCGGCCTGGTCAACGCCGTCGACCGGTACGACCCGGAACGGGGCTCCTTCACCGCGTACGCGGCGATCACCATCGTCGGCGAGATCAAACGGCACTTCCGGGACCGCACCTGGGGGGTGCACGTGCCCCGGCGGCTGCGCGACCTGATCCTGGAGGTCGGGCAGGCGACGGCGGCGCTGACCAGCGAGCTGTCCCGGGCCCCGTCGGTCGCCGAGCTGGCCGAGCGGCTGGAGACGCCGGAGGAGGAGATCCTCGCCGCGCTGGAGTCGGCCGCCGGCTACAGCCCGGCATCGCTGAACGCGCCCGTCGGCGGCGAGAGCTCCGCCGAGTTCGGCGACCTGGTGGGCGAGTCGGACAACGCCCTGGAATCGGTGGACGACCGGGTCACCGTCAGCGGCCTGCTGCACCGGCTGCCCTGGCGGGAGCGGCGGATCCTGGCCATGCGCTTCTACGGCAACCAGACCCAGGCGGAGATCGCGGCCCGGTTCGGCATCTCCCAGATGCACGTCTCCCGGCTGCTCTCCCGTGCCCTGACCTGGCTGCGGCAGGCGATGCTCGCCGACGCCCCGCCACCGTGGCAGAACGGCGCGGCCGAGTCGGAGCCGGCGAAGACGAAGATCTCGGTCAAGCAGAACGGGGACCGGGTGGTCGTCGAGGTCGGGGGAGAGGTCGGCCGGGACGGGGCGGACCAGCTACGCCGGGCGATGCTGGAGGCGGTGACCGGGCAGCCCCGCGAGGTGATCGTGGACCTGGTCGGTGCCGGTGGCTTCGACGCCGGCGGCATCGCCGCGCTGATGGCCGGCCGGGACGCGGCGGCCCGGACCGGGGTGCCGCTACGCCTGACCCGGGTGCAGCCCGCGGTCCGCCGCTCGCTGGTCGCGGCCGGCCTGCCGCCGGCCGACTGATCCGTACGGGACAGACAGGAGGGCCGGCGCCCGACGGGCGCCGGCCCTCCTGCGGTGACCGCTCAGTGCTCCTGGGTGTCCCCGTGTCCGCGAGGGTGTTCCCAGCGGGGATTCTCCGGCTGGGTGCGCTGCGGGCCCAGTTGGGTCTCCTCCGGTTCGTCGGTCTCCTCGAAGCTGGGCCGGAGCACCTCCTCCGGCTCCGGCACCTCGACCGGCCGGGCGCCGGACTGTGGTGCCGGGGTGTACTCGACGGCCTCGCGGGCGCCGTGCGCGCCCTCGGCGGCCGGCGACTCCGGAACGTACGGCACGTGTCGCAGCTCCTCGACGAGCCGCTGCGGCGGCTGGGTGGTGCGCTGCGGCAGATCGCGGCCGAGGTTGGCGACGAGCGTGCCGTACTTGGCGTCGAAGGCGGGCCGCTCGGAGCGGATCCGCGGCACCCGGTCGAAGTTGCGCAGTGGCGGGGGGCAGCTGGTGGCCCACTCGAGGGAGTTGCCGAAGCCCCACGGGTCGTCCACGGTCACCAACGCGCCGTACCGCCAGGACTTCCAGACGTTGTAGATGAAGAACAGCGTCGACGCGCCGAGGATGAACGACCCGATGGTCGAGACCATGTTCAGCGTGGTGAAGCCGTCGGTGGGCAGATAGTCGACGTACCGCCGGGGCATGCCCTCGTTGCCCAGCCAGTGCTGCACCAGGAACGTGGTGTGGAAGCCGACGAACATGGTCCAGAAGTGCATCTTGCCGAGCCGTTCGTCGAGCAGCCGCCCGGTCATCTTCGGGAACCAGAAGTAGATCCCGCCGAAGAAGGCGAACACCACCGTGCCGAAGAGCACGTAGTGGAAGTGCGCCACCACGAAGTAGCTGTCGGTGACGTGGAAGTCCACCGGCGGGCTGGCCAGCAGCACCCCGGTCAGCCCGCCGAACAGGAAGGTGACCAGGAAGCCGATCGCGAACAGCATCGGCGTCTCGAAGGTGAGCTGCCCCTTCCACATGGTGCCGATCCAGTTGAAGAACTTGACGCCGGTCGGCACCGCGATCAGGTAGCTGAGGATGCTGAAGAACGGCAGCAGCACCTGGCCGGTGCCGAACATGTGGTGCGCCCACACGCTCATCGACAGCACGGTGATCGCGGTGGTGGCGAGCACCAGACCGGTGTAGCCGAAGATCGGTTTGCGGGAGAAGACCGGAATGATCTCGGTGATGACGCCGAAGAAGGGCACCGCGATGATGTAGACCTCGGGATGCCCCCAGAACCAGAACAGGTGCTCCCAGAGCATCGGCCCGCCGATGGTCGGATCGTAGACGTGCGAGTGCAGGATGCGGTCCGAGAGCAGCGCGAGGAGCGCGGCGGCCAGCAGCGGGAAGACCAGCAGGATCAGGACGCTGGTGAGCAGCATGTTCCAGGTGAAGATCGGCATCCGGAACATGGTCATGCCGGGCGCCCGCAGGGTGACGATGGTGGCGACCAGGTTGACCGCGGTGAGGATGGTGCCGAGCCCGCCGATGACCAGTCCGACCAGCACCATGTTGGGCCCGACACCCGGGGAGTTCTGCGCCAGGCTCAGCGGCGCGTAGGCGAACCAGCCGAAGTCGGCGGATCCTCCGGGCGTCAGGAAGCTGCCGTACAACATCAGGCCGCCGAAGAGGAACAGCCAGTAGCCGAAGGCGTTCAGCCGGGGAAACGAGACGTCCGGGGCGCCGATCTGGATCGGCACGATGTAGTTGGCCATCCCCAGCGCCGCGGGCGTGGCGAAGAGCAGCAGCATCGCCAGGCCGTGGGTGGTGAACAGTTCGTTGTACTGCTCGGGGGAGAGGAACTGGAGCCCCGGCTGGGCGAGTTCGCCTCGGATCAGCATCGCCTCGATCCCGGCGGCCAGGAAGAACACGAAGGACGTGCTCAGGTACAGCAGGCCGATCTGCTTGTGGTCGGTCGTTCGCAACAGCCGCCACAGTGAGTCGCCCGGGATCGGCGGGCGGAGCGGTCCGGGATAGCCGCCGAACTGCGCGGGCGCGAGGATAGCGGGCCCCCGGTCGCGCGCCGGTTCCGTGACTGTGCGCCTGGCCATGGCTCTCACCCCGTCGTACCACGATCGAAACAGACGGCGCGGGCTACCCGCGCTCCCTGCCATGAAACCAGGCGCAAGCGGTAATTTCGGTCAGTTCGCCGGTAGCATCGCCCAGACAACCTTGCCGGCACCGGCCGGCGAACTGCCCCAGCGCTGGGTCAGCTCACGGACCAGCAGCAGCCCACGCCCACCCTCGGCCCGCAGGTCGTGGCCGGTCACCGCCCGGGCGTCGGCCGGGCTGCCGTCCAGCACGGCCACCCGCAGGTACGGCGTGCGCAGGGTCAGGGTCACCTGCATCGGGGTGCGCGCGTGCCGGACCACGTTGCCGACCAGCTCGCTGAGCACCACCGACGCCGGGCCGGCCAGCTCCGGGATGTTCCATCGGCTGCACGCATCGGTGACCAGCTCCCGGGCCCGCCGGCAGGCTCCGGCGACCGGCTCCAGCCGGGCCCGCAGCCGGGGCGCGGCCGCCGTGCCGGCGAGCGCGGTCGCCTCGGCGCAGTCCCGGCGCACCGGCACCACCCGGCAGGCCGTGGTCTCGGCGAGCCGGGCGGCGGTGTCCGGCGCCGCGCAGCAGAGCACCATCGGGACGGCCGGCCAGTCGGCGGCGCGCCGGGCGGCGGACGCGAAGACGGACAGGGCCAGCGGCTCCGTCACCCGCATCCGCTCCAGGTCGACCACGAGCGCGTCCGGCTGGGTGGCCAGGCACTCGGCCAGCACGCCGTCCACGGACCGCATGGTGCCCAGGTCCAGCGCACCGGCGAGCCGCACGACGGTGACCGGTGTCTCGTCGCGGACCTCGCACCTGATCCGGGTCGACATCCAGGCCCCTCGTTTCGGTCTCGTCCGTGGGGCCTACGAGGTACCCGTGACCGGGGCGGGCGAAACCGGACGGGGCGCCGGCACGCGCGGCCGGTCAACGGCCGGTCGGGGCGCGGGTGGTGGCCAGGCCGAGCGTGATCATCGCGAGCCCGAGCAGCAGGTGCAGCCAGTTGCCGGCCCCGTTGACAGGCGCGAAGTTGGCGGCGCTGCCGAGGTCGATCGCCAGACCATAGAGCCAGAGCACCAGATAGATCGCGCCGCCGCCGACCAGGAAGGTCCGTGCCCCGGAGACCGTGCGGGCCATCGTCAACCCGGCCACGCCGAAGATCAGGTGCACGACGTTGTGCAGCACCGAAACCTGGAAGACGCCGAGCAGCATGGCCCGCGACTGGTGCCCGGCCCAGTGCAGGTCGCCGTAGTTGCTGGTGATGCCGGGGATGAAGCCCAGCACGCCGATCACCAGGAAGATCACGCCAACGGCCCCGGCCGCCCGGCGTACCGGCGCGCGGCCGTCGGCCGGGTTGCGTCGCGCGCGCGAATGCGCCATCGCGTTCGTCATGGCGCCCTCCTCACCTGGCGGGATCGGTGGGCTTTCCCTGGGCCGTCGGCGGCAAACGCGGCCGGCCGCACGCCGGCGGCCGGAGCCGGTCAGGCGGCCTGCAACGGCCGGGCGGCCGGCTGCCGGACCCGCCCGTACAGGTCGGCGTACCGCTGGGCCATCACCTCCGGGGTGAACCGGGCGACCGCCTCCCGCCGGCACTCGTCCGGGGCGAGCAGGCCGGCGGCCAGCACCAGGTCGCCGAGCTCCTCCTCATCGGTGGTGAGCAGGCCGGTGCGGCCGTGCTCGATCAGCTCCGGCAGGCAGCCGCGGGCGACGGCCACCACCGGCGTGCCGAGCGCGAGTGACTCGACCACCGCAGTGCCGCCCGGCTCTTCCCAGCGCAGCGGGAACAGCGTGGCCCGGGCCGCGGCGAGCAGGTCGTCCCGTTCCTGCCCGGCCACCGTGCCGACCCAGCGGACCAGGTCGCCGTCGACGTACGGAGCGACCTGCTCGTAGAAGAACCGGACGTCCGGGTTCTGCCGGGCCTCCTCGCCGGCCGCGGCCAGGTCCTCCGGCCGGTGGTACGGCCCGACCGGGCCGGCGAGCACCAGCGGGAAGCCGACCCGCCGCGCCAGCCGGACGCCGAGGTCCTGCCCCTTGCCCGGGTTGATCCGGCCCAGGATCAGCAGATGATCGCCCTTCGCCACGGCCGGCCGGCGGTCCGCGCCGACCGCGAGCGGGGTGGACAGGTGCACGTGCCCCACCGAGTGCTCCCGCAGGGCCCGGGGCGCGCGGGCCAGCTGCGCGGCGGACACGCCGTTGACCCGGACCCGCTCGCCGCCGTCCAGGTTGCCGTACAGCTCGGGATGCTTGGCCAGGTCCCAGTGCAGGGTGTGCAGCACTGGGGGGGCGTCCGGTCCCATCGCGGCCATGGTGGCCAGGCCGACCGCCTCCACGTGGTCGTGCACCAGGTCGATGTCGTCGCGGGTGCGCAGCTCGCGGACGACCCCGCCCAGGTGCGCCTGGGAGATCCCGCAGACCTGGTTGTAGGGGCGCTGGAGGGCGTGGAACTGCCCGTCGGGGAAGACCGAGATCTTCTCGTCGACCGGCAGGGTGCTGGTCCCCACCGAGGCGAGCACCACCCGTACGCCGAGCTTGCGCAGCTCCGGCACCAGGGTGGCCACCACGTTCTCGATGCCGCCGTAGCCGGGCGGCGGGACGGACAACCACGGACCCGCGTTCATCAGGACGGTGAGACTCATGCGGCGTTCCTTCCCTCGGCGGCGCCACCGACGGCCCCCGCGCGCCAGCGGCCGGCTCCGCGGGCCGGCCGTCACCCGCCGATCCGGCGGACCGGCCCCCGCCACCGCCGAGCGGTGGTCTCACACCGCGACCCGCCGCCGGGGCAACCGGTGGCGCAGCTGCGCCAGCGGCGGGCGCTCCTCGATCGACACGTCGCTGACCACGATCTCCCGGTCCAGGTTGGGCAGTACGTCCGAACCGCCGCGCCGGAACTGGGTCAGCAGCGCGGCCGGCGCGCTGCCCGGCGCCGCCCAGCCCCGCCGCTGCAACCGGGACCACGCGGTGAGCATGATCTGGGCGGACATCCGTCCCAGCGCGGCGGTGTCCTGGTGCCGGTGCTTGCGTTCGCCGAGGTCAACCTGGGCCAGCGCGTCGAGCCCGACCAGCTCCAGCAGGTCGATGAGCATGGCCGTCTCGACGCCGTACCCGGAGACGAACGGCACCCGCTCCAGCACGTCGCGGCGGCCCGCGTACTCGCCGGCGAGCGGCTGCACGAAACCGGCCAGCTCCGGCCAGAAGAGGTTGAGCAGCGGCCGGGCCATCAGCTCGGTCACCCGGCCGCCACCGTCGGCCTCCACGCTGGTCGTCCCGACCAGGGGCCGGTGGTAGAAGCCCTTGACGAAGTCGACCGACGGGTCGGTCAGCAGCGGGCCGATCAGCCCGGTGACGAAGTGCGGCCGGAACTCGCGCAGGTCGGCGTCGACGAATGCGACCACGTCGCCCTCAGCCGCCGCCAGCCCGGCCCAGAGCGCGTCGCCCTTGCCGGTGAGCCGGGGCAGCCCCCGGGTCATCGCGTCCTGGCTGACCACCTCGGCGCCGGCCGCCCGGGCCACCTGGGCGGTCCGGTCGGTGGAGCGCGAGTCCACCACGATCAGCTCGTCCACCAGGGGGACACGGTCCACCAGGTGTTCGCGGATCGTCGACACGATCGCGCCGACGGTGGCCTCCTCGTTGCGGGCCGGCAGCACCACGCTGACCCGGCTGTCCCCCTTGGCCCGCAGCAGCCGCCGCGCCGGCCAGTCCTCGGCCGACGTGGTCCGGTAGGTGGCCCAGGCCTCCACCACAGGTGAGACGATCGACTCTGTTTCCCGCACGGGCACACCCCCAGGTCGTGGCGGAAACGCGGGCTTTCCAGATTTCCCGGTACGCCGCCCGCGCTAACCGGATCATGCCTAACAGCCTGGGCACGGCCGACGCACCGCCCGGTTCCCCGCGCGTGAACGTTTGATTGCGCAATCCCCCGGGGAGAGCTGACAACAGGTTCGTGAGTCGCGGCGAGAGGGTCGAGTGATGCGCACGTGCCGGGTGGGACTGGTAGGGGCCGGTGGGGTGGCGCAACGCCACGCCCGGGTGCTGACGGGATTCGAGGACGCGGAACTGCTCGGGGTGACCGACGTCGACCCGGCTGCGGCGGAGGCGCTCGCGGGGGCGCACGGGGCCCGGACCTTCCGGGACGCGGACGAACTGCTCGCCGCCGGCCCGGACGCCGTGTACGTCTGTGTGCCGCCGTTCGCGCACGGTCCGGTCGAGGAGGCGGTGATCGCCGCCGGCGTACCCATGTTCGTGGAGAAGCCGGTGGCCGTGGACCTGAAGACCGCCGAGCGGGTCGCCGCGCTGGTGGCGCAGCGCGGCCTGCTCACCGGGGTCGGGCACCACTGGCGGTACCTGCACGTCGTCGAGGAGGCCCGGCAACTGCTGGCCGGCCGTCCGGTGCGGATGGTCAACGGGACCTGGCTGGACAAGGTCCCGCCGGTCGCCTGGTGGGCCCGGCGGGAGCGGTCCGGCGGCCCGGTGGTCGAGCAGGCCGCGCACGTGTTGGACCTGATCCGGCTGCTGGTCGGGGAGGTGACCGAGGTGACCGCGTACGGCGACGGCGCCCCGCCGCCGGTGGAGGGCGCCGACATCGACTCGGTCACCGCCGCCACCCTGCGCTTCACCTCCGGGGCGGTGGGCACCCTCGCCGCCGCCTGCGTGCTCACCTGGAAGCACCGCGCCGGCCTGGAGATCCTCGCCGACGGGCTGGCGCTCGGGCTGGCCGAGGACGGCCTGACCGTCCGCGACGCCGACGGCGAGCGGCACCTGCCCGCCGACCCGGACGGTGCCCGGGTGGCCGTCGACCGGGCCTTCGTCGACGCCGTCCGGGGGATCGGGGACGACGTCCGGGTCCCGTACGCCGAGGCGATGCGCACCCAGCGGCTCGCCCTGGCGGTGGCCGAGTCGGCCCGGAGCGGGCGCAGCGTGGCGCTGCCCACCGGTCCGGCCGCCCGGCTCACCCCGGCCGTGGCCGACACCGCGCCTACCGGGGCGGTGACCGCCGATGCGTGACCGGGTGGTGGTGGTCGCCGGGCCGGGCCGGGTCGAGCTGGTCGAGCAGGACGCCGGCGACCTGCGCGAGGGGACCTTCCGGGTGGAGACGCTCTACAGCGGGGTCTCCGCCGGCACCGAACTGAGCTACGTCAAGGGCACCAACCCGTATCTCAACGTCACCTGGAACGCCGACCTGGGCCTGTTCCAGCCCGGGGAGGCCAGCACGCCGTACCCGGTGACCCGGCTCGGGTACATGCAGGTCGGCCGGGTGGTGGAGAGCCGTACCCCGGCCGCGGCGGTGGGCACGGTGGGCGCGATGACCTACGGGCACCGCAGCGGTCACCTCGCCGACCCGCTCGCCGAGCGGTTCGTCGCGCTCCCCGACGATCTGGACCCGCTGCTCGGCGTGTACGTCGCGCACATGGGCCCGATCTGCGCCAACGGTCTGCTGCACGCCGCCGCCGACCTGTACGGCGCGGACGTGCGCTCGCTCGGCGACGGCGTGCGGGGCCGCCGGGTGGCGGTGGTCGGCAGCGGGGTGGTCGCACTGCTCACCGCGCTGCTCGCCCGGCGCCACGGGGCGGCCTCGGTGGTGGTCGTCGACCCCACCCCGGCCCGGCGCGGGATCGCCACGGCGCTCGGTTTGGAGACCCTGGACCCGGGGTCGGGCGACCCGGCCGTGGTGCTGAAGACCCGGTGGCAGCACGCCGCAGGCGACCGCGGCGCCGACGTGGTCTTCCAGTGCCGCGGCCAGTCCTGGGCGCTCCAGCTCGCGCTGCGCCTGCTGCGCCCCCAGGGCACCGTCATCGACCTGGCCTTCTATCAGGCGGGCGCGGACGCGGTCCGGTTCGGCGAGGAGTTCCACCACAACGGCCTGTCGCTGCGCTGCGCCCAGATCGGCCGGGTGCCGCGCGGGCTCGCCCCCACCTGGGACCGGGAGCGGCTCTCCGCGGAGACGGTCGAGCTGCTGCGCCAGTACGGCGACCTGATCCGCAAGCACCTGGTGACGGCGGTGGTGCCTCTCGACGAGGCCCCGACCGTGCTGACCGAGCTGGCCGAGCGCCGCCGGTCCGAGCTCCAGGTGGTGCTGACCGGCTGAGCCCGGGCCGCGGGCGGTCGGGAACTACGCTGCGCCCATGACCATCGGTGTCGCCCGTCGACCGGAACCGGGCCGCCCGCCCGGGCTGACCGCTCTGCTGCCGTACCTGCGCGCCCACCGGGGCACCCTCGCCGTGGTGGGCGCGCTCTCGCTGGCCGGCGCGGCGGCGTCCCTGGCCCAGCCCCTGCTCACCCGGCTGGTGCTCGACCGGATCACCGCGGCCCGTCCGACCGCCGCCCTGGTCGTCGGCCTGGTCACGCTGGTGGTGGCCGGCGCCCTGCTCGGCGGGATCCGCGACTACCTGCTCCAGCGCACCGCCGAGGGGCTGGTCCTCGGCACCCGCCGGCGGCTCGCCGGGCACCTTCTGCGGCTGCCGATCGCCGAGTACGACCGGCGCCGTACCGGAGACCTGCTCTCCCGGGTCGGCGCGGACACCACGCTGCTGCGGGCGGTGGTGACCTCCGGCCTGTTCGAGACCGTCACCGGGGCCGTCATGGTGCTGGGCGCCGGCACCGCCATGGTGCTGCTGGACCCGCTGCTGTTCGGGGTGACCCTGGCCGCCGTCGCGGTCGGCGTCGGCTTCGCCCTCACCGTCGCGCGGCGGGTGCGCGGCCTGGCCCGGCAGGCCCAGGAGCGCGTCGGCGAGATGACCTCCGCGGTGGAGCGGGCGATCTCCGCCGCGCGCACCATCCGGGCGAGCCGGGCCGAGCGGCGGGAGGCCGCGACGGTGGTGGACAGCGCCGCCGAGGCGTACGCGGCGGGGCTGCGGGTCGCCCGGGCGCAGGCGGTGGTCGGTCCGGCGAGCACGGTCACCATCCAGGGCGCGTTCCTGCTGGTCCTGGCGGTCGGCGGCGCCCGGGTGGCGGCCGGCGCGATCACCGTGGGCGACCTGGTGGCGTTCGTGATGTTCCTGTTCTTCCTGGTGCTTCCGCTCGGCCAGGCCGTGCACGCGTACACCCAGTTGCAGAGCGGGCTCGGCGCGTTGGCCCGGATCGAGGAGATCCTCGCCGTACCGGACGAGGGGGCGGCGGACCGCCCGGGTCCGGCGGCGCTCCGCCCGGCCGGCACGGGACCGGCGGCCGTCGAGTTCGACCGGGTCGGCTTCGGCTATCCGGGTGGTCCGCCGGTGCTGCGCGGGGTGAGCTTCACGGTCCCGGCCGGCACCCGCACCGCCCTCGTCGGCCCCTCTGGCGCCGGGAAGTCGACGCTGCTCGCCCTCGTCGAACGTTTCTACGAGGTCACCGAGGGTGCGCTGCGGGTCGACGGGACCGACGTCCGCGACCTGCCGCGCGACGCGCTGCGGGCCCGGCTCGGCTACGTCGAGCAGGAGGCGCCGGTGCTCGCCGGCACCCTGCGCGACAACCTGCTGATCACCGCCCCGGATGCCTCCGACGACCGGCTGCGCGCCGTCCTCGACGAGGTCAACCTCGGTCACCTGGCCGAGCGGACCCCGCAGGGGTTGGACGTCCAGGTCGGCGAGGGTGGGGTGCTGCTCTCCGGCGGTGAGCGCCAGCGGCTGGCCATCGCCCGGGCGTTGCTGGCGGGGCCGCCGGTGCTGCTGCTCGACGAGCCGACCAGCAACCTCGACGCCCGCAACGAGGCGGCGCTGCGCCGGGCCATCGACGCGGTCGCGGTCCGGCGCACCCTGCTCATCGTGGCCCACCGCCTCTCCACCGTGGTGGACGCCGACCAGATCGTCGTCCTCGACGCCGGCCGGGTGGTCGCCGTCGGCACCCACGAGGAGTTGACCTCGACCAGTCCGCTCTACCGCGAGCTGGCCACCCACCAGCTCCTCGTCAGCTGACCGGACGGGTCGGCCCTGACCTGCGGAAACGCGCACGAACTCGGACACCGTGAAGCCCCTGCGCCGGTCGGGGGTCACAATCGGCTGCGGTTCGCGTACCGTTGCCGCTCATGGGTGTGTCGCAACGGTTCAAGAGCAGGTTCCGGCGGTTCCTCCAGCGCCCGGGAACGACGGTCGACCTGGCCCCGCTGGAGAAGCTGCTGCCGGCCATCGAGGCCCGCGAGGCGGAGCTGGAGAAGCTCTCCGACGCGGAGCTGACCGAGGCCGCCGGGCAGGCCGAGGGGTACGAGGAGATCTGCGCGATCGGCCGCGAGGCGGCCCGCCGCGGCCTCGACCAGCGGCCGTACGACGTCCAGCTGCTCGGCGCGATGGCGCTGCTCTCCGGCAAGGTCGCCGAGATGGCCACCGGCGAGGGCAAGACGCTCACCGCGACCGTCGCCGCGTACGGGCACGTCCGGATGGGCAACGGTCCGGTCCACGTGCTCACCGTCAACGACTATCTGGCCCGCCGCGACGCCGAGTGGATGGGCTCGGTCTACGCCCTGCTCGGGCTCACCGTCGGCTGGGTCAACGAGGCCAGCACGCCCGAGGAGCGCAAGGCCGCGTACGCCTGCGACGTCACCTACGTGTCGGTCAGCGAGGCCGGCTTCGACTTCCTGCGCGACCAGCTCGTCACCGACCTCGACGACCGCGTCCAGCCGGCGCTGAAGACCGCGATCGTGGACGAGGCCGACTCGATCCTGATCGACGAGGCCCGGGTGCCGATGGTGCTCGCCGGCGCGGTGCCGGGCGAGCAGGACCCGGTGCACGCCGCCGCCGCGCTGGTGCGGGGCCTGCGTAAGGAGAAGCACTACACCATCGCCGAGGACGGCCGCAGCGTCGCCTTCACCTCGACCGGGCTGGCCACCGTCGAGGCCAAGCTCGGCGGCATCGACCTGTACGACGAGGAGCATGTCGGGCAGCTCTCCGCGGTGAACGTGGCGCTGCACGCGCATGCCCTGCTGCACCGGGACGTGGACTACATCGTCCGGGACAACTCGGTCGAGTTGATCGACGAGATGCGCGGCCGGGTGGCCCAGCGCCGCCGCTGGCCGGACGGGCTGCAGGCCGCCGTCGAGGCGAAGGAGGGCCTGGACGCCACCGCCGAGGGTGAGGTACTGGGCACGATCACCGTCCAGGCGTACATCGCGCTCTACCCGACCGTCTGCGGCATGACCGCCACCGCGGTGCTCGTCGGCGACCAGCTCCGTGAGTTCTTCGGCCTCGAGGTGGCGGTGATTCCGCCGAACACCCCCTGCGTCCGCGAGGACGAACCGGACCGGATCTACGCCACCCGGGCCGAGAAGGAGGAGGCGCTGATCGACGAGATCCGGCGCTGCCACGAGGCCGGCCGGCCGGTGCTGGTCGGCACCCTGGACGTGAAGGAGTCCGAGGGCCTCGCCGCCGGGCTGCACGCGGCCGGCGTGAACTGCGTCGTCCTCAACGCCAAGAACGACGACGAGGAGGCGGCGATCATCGCCGAGGCCGGCGCGTACGGCGCGGTGACCGTCTCCACCCAGATGGCCGGCCGGGGCGTCGACATCCGCCTCGGCGGCAGCGACCAGACCGACCGGGATCGGGTCGCCGAGCTGGGCGGCCTGTACGTGATCGGCAGCGGTCGGCACGACAGCCGCCGGGTCGACGACCAGCTGCGCGGTCGGGCCGGGCGGCAGGGCGACCCGGGTGGCTCGGTGTTCTTCGTCAGCCTGGAGGACGACCTGGTCGTCCGGCACGCCGGCGACACCGTTCCGGCGTCGCCGCGGATGAACGCCGACGGCCTGGTCACCGACCCGCAGGTCGACTACGCGGTGGAGCACGCCCAGCGGGTCGCCGAGGGCGTCAACCACGAGATCCACCGCAACACCTGGCGGTACAGCCAGGTGATCGAGCAGCAGCGCAAGGCGCTCGCCGAGCGGCGGGAGCGGCTGCTGACCAGCGACATCGCGGCGTTGATGCTGCTGGAGCGGGTGCCCGACAAGGCCGGCGAGATGGACGAGGACCTGCTCGCCGAGGTGGCCTGCAAGATCGCCCTCTACCACCTGGACCGGCTCTGGGCCGAGCACCTGGCCGAGCTCTCCGAGGTGCGCGAGGGCGTGCACCTGCGGGCGCTGGGCCGCCTCGACCCGCTGGACGAGTTCCACCGCAGCGCCGTCCCGGCGTTCAACGCGCTGATCCCCGAGATTGAGACGCGGACCATCGCCACGTTCGAGGAGACGGAGTTCGCCGACGGCTGGGAGCCGGACGCGGCGAAGCTGGTCCGGCCGAACGCCACCTGGACGTACCTGGTGCACGACAACCCGTTCGGTTCGGAGCTGGACCGGCTGATCGCCTCGGTGGGGCGACGGCTCATCTCCGGGTCCCGCTGACCCTGCGCGAGGGGTCCCTTCCGGCGCGCTTGACGCACCGGAAGGGACCCCTTTGCGCGGTTTCGGAGCCGGTTTGGGAGGGTAGTAGGCCGGGGCTTCGAGTCAGGGAGAGAAGAGCGGATGCGACAGGCAATGGCGCCGGACGGGGACACCGCGTGGCCGTACGCAGGGGTGGCGGGGACCGTGGCCCGGTGAGCGTCGACATCCCGGAACCCATGATCGACACCCTCGGGGTGCTGGAGACCGCCGCTCTGCTGCGCGAACTGACCGCCGGCCTGATCGGGGTCACCGACTTCGACGAGGCGCTGGGCCAGCTGGTCCGGATCGCCCGGGACGCCGTTCCCGAGGTGGAAAGCTGCGGCTTCACCGCGCTGCGGGCCGGCGAGCCGGCCGGCGTCGCCGCCTCCGACCCGGGCCGGGCCGAGCTGGACGACCTCCGGTACGGCCCGGACACGCCGGCGCTGGCCGCGATCCGGCGTCGCGAGATGATCAGCGCAACCGACCTGGACCGCGAGTCGCGCTGGCCGGTCTGGACGGAACGCGCCCGCGCGCTGGGCGTGCACGGGGTGATCTCCGCGCCGGTCGACGTGGACGAGCAGGTGATCGGCGCGATCAACCTGTACGCGGGCGGCGCCGCCGGGCTCACCACCCGGCACCAGCTCACCGCGATGCTCCTCGCCGAGCACGCCGGCCTGCTGCTGGCCGCGGTACGGGACCGGCAGCGGCAGGCGGCCCAGGCCGACCAGCTCGACTCGGCGCTGCTGGAGGAGGGGGTCGTGGGCCAGGCCGTCGGTGTGATCATGACCCAGCGCGGCTGCCCCGCGCCGGAAGCCCTAGCGGTGCTCCGCAGCGCCGCCTCCTCGTTGGACATACCGCTGCGCGAGGTCGCCGAACGGCTGGTGCGTACGGTCTCCCGGCCCCGGGACAACTGAGCGACAGTCGTTTCGCCCCGGTGGGGCTCGGGTAGCACCCTGGACTGGTGAACTGTTCCAAGCTGGGGAGGTACCCATGGAGAGCCGACTGCGGGTGCAGGGGAACCCCATCCAACCGATGCTGGTGACGTTTCCGTTCGGACTCTTCGTCTGCGCCGCCGTGTTCGACCTGGCCGACGTCGCCGGCGGCCCGGCCTTCTTCGGTGAGGTCGGGTACTGGACGGCCGTCGCCGCCCTGGTCGCCGCCGCGCTGGCCACCGTCGCCGGGATGGTCGACCTCTGGGACGTGCGCGCCGGCGGGTTCCGCCGCACCGCCGTCATGTTCAACCTGGCCAACGCCGCGATGGCGGCGCTCTTCCTGCTCAGCTGCCTGATGCGGGCGCACGCGCCGCAGCGCGGCGCGACCGGTCTCGAGCTCGCCGTCGAGCTGCTCGCGCTGGCCACCGGGTCGGTCGGGGTGTGGCTGGGCGCCCGGCTGATGCGCCAGCTCGACCGGGGCCGGGCCGCCGAACCGAGCGGCTTCGAGGCGTTCGGCGACATTCCCGGCGCCACCGTGGAGATCAGCCGCCCGCCCGCCTGAGCGTCCCGAGCGATCCCCCATCCGGTCATCCGGGCCCGGGCCGCCGCCGCCCTGGCCCGGGCGCGGACGGCCGGCTGATTCCGCCCGGGTCCCAAAATCATGTTGCCGCCGCCGGCGTGTGTCGGCAGGCTTGCCGGGATGAGCGCCGACGACGACTTCGCGGACCTGCTCGCCGAGGGGGCTGCGGCGCGGGTCGACGGCTGGGACTTTTCCTGGCTCGCCGGGCGGGCCGACGAGGAACGCCCCCCGTGGGGGTACGCCCGTCTCATGGCCGGCCGGATGGCCGCCGCCGATGCCGCGCTGGACATCGACACCGGCGGGGGAGAGGTGCTGGCCGAGGTCCCCACCCCGCCGCGACTGCTGGTCGCCACCGAGGCCTGGCCGCCGAACGTGGCCGTCGCCCGGCGGACGCTGCGCCGGGTCGGCGCGACCGTCGTGCAGGTGGCGGAGCGGCCACCGCTGCCGTTCCGGAACGCCTCGTTCGACCTGGTGGTCAGCCGGCATCCGGTGGACACCTGGTGGGGCGAGATCGCTCGGGTGCTGCGCCCCGGCGGCAGCTACCTGTCGCAGCAGATCGGCGCCGGCACGGTACGCGAACTGAGCGAGGCCATCCTCGGCCCGCTCCCGCCGCCCACCGCCCGCCACCCCGAGCAGGCGGTCGCCGCCGCCGAGGCCGCCGGGCTCACCGTGGTCGACCTGCGTACGGCCACCCTGCGGACGGTCTTCCACGACGTCGCCGCGGTGGTGTGGTTCCTGCGGAAGGTGATCTGGACCGTCCCCGGCTTCACCGTCGACCGTTACCGCCCCGAACTGCGCCGCCTGCACGACCGCATCCGCTCCGAGGGCCCCTTCGTCGCCCACGCCCAGCGCTTCCTCGTCGAGGCCCGCCGGCCCTGACCGGGCGGCGGCGCTCAGTGGGCGGCGGCGTGGTGGGCGGCGAGCACGTCCGCGCCGAAGTCGCTGGCCGGGCGGCGCAGCACGGTGTGCGCGTGGTTGCCGTCGTCGGTGGTGTTGTCGTACTCGATCAGCAGGTCGTCGCCCTGGATGCGGTAGTAGTGCCGCTGGCCCGGGCGGGTCGGGCCGGCCCAGGCGAAGTGCAGCTCCCCGCCGTCGAGCCGGCCGGCCTCGCGGGCGGCCAGCTCCGGCGGGAGCCGGTCCAGGTAGAGCGCGACGAGCTGGTCGAGCAGCGCCCGGCCGGTCGGGGTGAGCCGGTCCCGAGGCACGCCGAGCGGGTCCAGCCGGCCCGGCGCCGTGGCCCGGGTGGCGCTGATGATGTCGGCCGGCGCCTCCTCGGCGACGATCGCCGCGCTGCGTCCCGCCGGTCCGAGCGCGTCGAGCAGCTCCCGGGCCAGATCCTCCTCGGGCCCGAGGGGCCGGGAGACCGGGCGGCCGGCGTGCCGGACGGTGGCCGGGTTGGCGCCGAGGAAGATCGGTGCGGGGGAGACCTGGTCGTCGACCACCGTCATGCTCACCGACAGGTGGTGTCCCTCGAACCGCCAGCCCCACCGGTCGTCGCGTGCCGGGTCGCCGAAGACCGCCACCCAGTAGTCCCCGCTGTGCCGGCCGCGCCGCCAGCGCTCCGCCCGGTCCAGCACCTCCTCCAACGCCACGACCGTCATCGCCTGGGCGTACGCGGCCGGGCTGAGGGCGGTGGCGAGCAGCCGGTGCGCGGCCTTTCGTGCGGTGACGTCCAGGTCGGCGAGGCTGACCCCGGGCCGCGGCAGGGGACGGTACTCCAGCCACCGCCGGGCGGCGTCGTCGTCGAAGCCGTGCCGGACCCGCTGCCGGGCCGGCCCGTCGAGCGCCGCCAGCAGCGCGCCGGCCGCCGCCCGCATCTGTTCGGGTACGGGATCCTCCACCGCCCCTGTATACCGTCCGCGTGCCCGGCGCGGGCGGCACCGCCCATGCCGATCTTGGAGAGTTGCCGCACATCGCGGGTGGCGACCGTCCGGGATCTCCGGACGGTTGAGGGGACCCGCGGGGGTTCCGCCTGGTAGCTTGCCGAGCCGGCACGGGAGGTGTGGATGGACGATCGGGTGTACGTCGGCAAGGCGGCCGTGGACGGGGCGACCGACGCGGGCTGGCTGCTCGGCCACTTCAAGCCGCCCGGGGACGTCCGGCACAGCACCGAGGTCGAGGTGAAGTGGGGGGTGCACCCGCCGGGAGAGGCCCGGTCCCGCTGGGCGACCGGCGAGCAGCGTACCGCCCTGCTGGTGTTGATCAGCGGCGCCTTCCGGATCGAGCTGCCGGACCGCACCGTGGTGCTGCGGGAGACCGGCGACTACGTGGTCTGGGGCCGGGGCGTGGACCACTCCTGGTACGCCGAACGCGAGTCGGTCGTGCTGACCGTGCGCTGGCCCTCGCTGCCCGGCTACCGGGCGGACCCGCCGGTGCTCCGCTGACCGTGCCGGGCCCGGCACCGGCCACTGTGAACCGGGCGGGGACCCCCCGTAACGGGTCATCTCGCCGCTCTGCTGTAATCATCTGGCCTCGTACGCAGAGCAAGCATTCGGCTCCGATGTGTTCGTCAATTGTCACATTCATGCAACGCAGCCGCCCCTTGACCCTCGCACAGGCGCCGGGAAGCATCGATGAAGCGGCGTCCCGGGCCGTGGGGAGATACCCGGACCAGCCAAGGAGGACCATGTCGGTCAGCCCCGCCTCGTCGCGCGCCGGATGGCATACGTCCCAACCCGCGGTCCCCGGTCGTCCTCCCGGTGGGCAGCGCCGCCCCGCGAACACGGCCACACCCGTGCTCACCGTGACCCTCAACATCCCGCTCGCCTGCGAGGAGTCGCTGACCCCGGCCGCCCGCCGGCTCCTGGAGGCCGCCCGTGAGCTGCTGGAACGCGGTGACGCCGTGATCTCCGGCGGCGCCGGCGCGGTCGAGCGCCGTCCCGACCCGGTGCCGGCCGGGCGGCCCCCGGGCCGACCGCTCGCCCCGACCATCCCGACCCTGCACATCCTGGCCGCGTCCCGGTCGGTGCTGCGCGACAGCGAGCCGCTGCCGCTCACCCGACTGGAGTTCGACCTGTTGCTGCACCTGGTCGCCCACCCCCGCCGGGTGTTCACCCGGCTGCAGCTGCTCAACGCGGTCTGGGGGTACGAGCACGCCGGCGTCCGCACCGTCGACGTGCACGTGCGCCGGCTGCGCGGCAAGGTCGGGGTGGACGTCCCGCTGGTCACCACCGTCTACGGCGTCGGCTACCGCCTCGCCGACGACGCCCGCGTCACCATCGACCGCACCGGCTGAACCCGGGCCCGGCCACCCCCGCCGACTCCGACCGGACGGAGCCCCGACCGCCCGGCCGATCTTGTGGTGGCCGCCCCGACCGGCCGGGCAGGATGGTCGGATGCGCGTCCGTCCGATCACTCCCGAGCTCCTCGTCACCGAGTTGGCCGACCTGCTCGCCGGCACCGCCGGGCCGGGCCGGCTGCGGGTGGCCGTCGACGGCCCACCGGCCGCGGAGCCGGACGTCCTCGCCGCAGCCCTGGTCGACCCGCTGCGCGCCGCCGGCCGCCAGGTGCTGCACGTGCGCGCGGCGGACTTCCTCCGCCCCGCGTCGGTGCGGCTGGAACACGGCCGGACCAATCCGGACGCCTACTACGAGGGCTGGGTCGACGAGGCCGGCCTGCGCCGCGAGGTGCTCGACCCGGCCGGGCCCGACGGCTCCGGTCGGCTGCTGCCGTCGCTCTGGGACGCCGCCGCCGACCGGGCCAGCCGAGCCGGCTACGTCGAGCTGCCGCCCGGCGGGGTGGTACTGGTCAGCGGCGCGTTGCTGCTCGGCGGTGGCCTGCCGTTCGACTTCACCGTGCACCTGGTGCTCTCCCCGGCCGCCCTGGACCGTCGCACCGAACCCGGGCAGCGCTGGACCCTGCCGGCGTTCGCCCGGTATGCCGACGAGGTCGCCCCGGCCTCGTTCGCCGACATCGTGATCCGCGCCGACGACCCCCGCCACCCCGCCCTCGTCGAGCCCACCTGACCCGCGCCCGGTGCGGTCGATGTTGAGGCCGGCCGCGCCGATGGAGATCGACTCCGCCGTCAACCTCATGATCGCCGCAGGTGGGGACGGGGTGGGACGGAAAGGGACGCAGCGGTCGGCGCAGGCGGGGACGAACGGCGAGAAAGAACCCAGGGAGCTCCGGTTTGATCCGCGGCGGGGGTGGGTAATCGCCCGGCTCACAGAGCACGGGTGATCTCACTCGGGCATCCCATCGGACCACGTCCGGGGCGTTCGCGCCCCGGACCGGCATGAGGCCCCAGGAAAGGCAGGCAGCGATGCTCGTCCACGACACGGTAGCCACGGGCCGCTCCCAGGCGGAGGTCGACCGGATCCGGCAGTCCCTGCAGTCGCGGTACGACGAGCTGACCGCGGAGTACGAGCAGGCCGAGCAGCAGAGCCAGGTGCTGCGGCTGGTCGAGATCGGGGACACGGCCGGCGACGACCAGGCCGACAGCGGCACCAAGACCGCCGAGCGGGACACCGCGCAGTCCCTGCTGCGCAGCATCCTGGACCGGCGTGCCCAGTTCGAGCACGCGCTCGCCCGGCTCGAGGAGGGCACCTACGGCTTCTGCGAGGGCTGCTCCGCGCCCATCCCGGTGGAGCGGCTGGAGATCTTCCCCTCCGCCACCTCCTGCGTGGCCTGTAAGCAGACCCGGGAGCGGCGGGCGGCCTGAGCCTCGCCGGGGTTGCCGGTCGGTCCCGCCCGCGGTGGACTCACCAGATGGGTGAGATCAAGGTGGGCACCGCCTCCTGGACCGACCGGACCCTGCTCGACTCCGGCTGGTACCCGCAGACCGCGGACACCCCGGAGAAGCGGCTGGCCTACTACGCGCGCCAGTTCCCCCTGGTCGAGGTGGACGCCACCTACTACTCGCCGCCCGCCGAGCGGACGGCGCGGCTGTGGGTCGACCGCACCCCGGCCGGCTTCACCTTCAACGTCAAGGCGTTCAGCCTGCTGACCGGTCATCCGACCCGGGTCGCGTCGCTCTACAAGGACCTCCGCCCGGAGACCGAGAAGAAGAACCTCTACCCGGACGACCTGCCGCCGCAGGCGTACGAGGAGGTCTGGACCCGCTTCCTGTCCGCCCTCGACCCGCTGGTCGAGGCGGGCAAGCTGGGCGCGATCCTGTTCCAGTTCCCGCCCTGGTTCACCATCAAGCGGGACAACAAGCAGTACCTGCTCGAGGTGGCGCGGCGGTGCGACCCGCTGCGCCCGGTCTTCGAACTCCGGCACGCCTCCTGGTTCGCCGGCGACAACGCCGAGGAGACCCTGACCTTCCTGCGCCGACACGAGCTGCCGTTCGTCTGCGTCGACATGCCGCAGGGGCACAAGTCATCGGTGCCTCCGGTGCTGGCGGCCACCGCGGACCTCGCGGTGGTCCGCTTCCACGGGCACAGCGACAAGTGGACCAGCAAGGACATCCACGAGAAGTTCGGCTACGACTACTCCGACCGGGAGCTGCGCGACTGGGCGCCGAAGCTGCGCGAGCTGGCCGGCGAGGCCGAGCAGACGCACGTGCTCATGAACAACTGCTACCGCGACCACGCCCAGCGCAACGGGCAGCGCCTGCGGGAACTCCTCGGGGTCGACTGAGCTCCGATTCACCCCTTCGGGGTGACGCCGGCTCACCCCACCTGCGGCGAGTCTGGGCGGTGTGTGCGGTCCGTCGACCGACGCGACCGCGAGGCCGACAGGAGGTGGGCCATGACGGTGCGGGTCGTAGCGGATCGACGCCGCGGCGGGGTGCTGCACGTGGTCGGAAGGTCCGACTCTTCCCGGCGCGGTGGACGGCCCGGTCGGTTCAGCCCGACCCGGCTCTGGCGGGGGCCCAGTGGGCCGCCGCGCCGCACCGACGACCGACGCTGGGAAACCGACGCACGGGGGTGGGCAGATGGCTGAGCAGATGATTTCCGCGTTCGAGTCCTCGCTGGACAAGACGAACGTGATGCTCAAGGAGATCGAGGCGGCGTACGGCTGGCCGAAGGAGCAGCGCAACCAGTCCTATGCGGCGTTGCGCACCGTGTTGCACCTGCTGCGGGACCGGATGCCGGTGGCGCAGAGCGTCGAGTTCGCCCAGCAGTTGCCGGTGCTGCTGCGGGGCGTCTACTTCGACGGCTGGCAGCCGGAGAACGTGCCGGTCAAGCTGAACCGCGACGACTTCCTCTACGAGGTCCGGCAGGGCTTCCCGTACGACGTGGAGGGCGGTACCCAACAGGTGGTGCAGGTGGTGCTGGACACCCTGCGCCGGCACGTGACCCAGGGCGAGTGGGAGGACGTCAAGTCGGCGATGCCGCAGGACCTGGGTCAGATGATTTCCTGACCGGACGCGTCCCGGCCTGCCCCGCCGCACCGGTGGGGCGGGCCGTCGGCGTCCGGGTGACCGTCAGCCCGGCCCTGCGGGCCAGCCCGGCGAAGGCGGTCGCGTCGATGACCGCCGCGCCGCCGGGGTCGTTGTTGAAGTACACGTACGCCGGCTCGTCGGCGGGGAACGCGGCGGCCAGCCGGCGCACCCAGCCGGCCAGTGCGGTGCGCCCGTAGCGCGGCCACGGCCGCGCGCCGCCCTCGTGCAGCCGCAGGTAACCGAAGTCGGTGGTCCGCCACGGTGGGGCGACCGGGCGGCTGAGCCGGTCCGCCCAGACCAGCGCGGCGCCGCGGCGCTCCAGGACCCGACGTACCTCGTCGGTCCACCAGGTGGGGTGTCGGGGCTCGACCGCCACCCGCACTTCGGCGGGAAAGCGTCGCAACGTCGCGTCCAGCGCGTCCGGATCGGCCCGCAGGTTCGGCGGGAGTTGCACCAGCACCGGTCCGAGCCGGACGCCCAGCCCCGTCGCCCGGTCGAGGAAGCGGCCCACCGGCTCGGCCGGGTCCCGCAGCCGCTTGACGTGGGTGAGGTAGCGGCTCATCTTCACCGCCACGCAGAAGTCGGCGGGGGTCCGGTCCCGCCAGGCGACGAAGGTGTCGCGCTCGGGCAGTCGGTAGAACGCGTTGTTCACCTCCACGGTGGCGAACCGCGCGGCGTAGTGCTCCAGCCAGAGCCGCTGCGGCAGCCCCGGCGGGTAGAAGCGGTCCCGCCAGTCCCGGTACTGCCAGCCGGAGGTGCCGACCAGGAGCATCGCCGCCGCCTAGCCGAGCCGGAAGACCTCGAACGCGGCGCCGTACCGCACGCCGAGGCGCGTGCCGGCCGGCCGGGCCGGCCCTTCGAGGAACTCCTCCGCGCCGACGCCGCCGTCGCCGAGCCCGCGGGCCACCACGGCCAGCGCCCGCCGCCTGTCCTCGGCCAGCGGCGTCAACGGCTCCGGTTGCGCCATGACCACCTCCCTCCTCGCATCCTGGCACCGGTCGGGGCCGTCCGCCCGTCGGGCCGCGAGTGCCCGGAGCCCGGAGGCCGTCATCCCTCCACAGGAGTTACCTGCCGTAACGAGTGACTGACGGCGCGGCCCTGCGAACCGTCCGTGTCGCCGGGTTCCGGCGTCTACGGTGTGGTTAGAGAAGATCGCGCGTGGGGTACCACCCGCTGCACGAAGGACCCCGACGTACGACGGGGCGGCACACCCGAGGGAGCACCCATGGCACTCAACGATGACGACATGCAGACCACCGGCGGCGGCGGCCTGGAGGGCCCGGCCGACGGTGGGGCGACCCCGGGCCAGCAGGACGGCGGGGCCGACGGCGGTGCGGACCGTGGCGCCGAGCGCGGCGCGGACCAGGGTGCCGACCGTGGCGCCGAGGGCCCGGCCGACGGTGGCGCGACCCCGGGCCAGCAGGACGGTGGCGCGGACGGCGGCGCCGAGGGCCCGGCCGACGGTGGCGCGAGCCCCGGCCAGCGCGACGGCGGTGCCGACGGCAGCGCCCGCTGACCCGACGCCATGACGTACCTCGACCCGCCGGGCGGCCACGGCCGTCCGGCGGTTCCGCTTTCCGCGACCGATGCCCTGGCCCGCTGCGTGGCGGTTGATCCGGCCAAGTTCGCCGCCGACCACTGGGGGCGCAGCCCACTGCTGTCCCGGGCCGCCGAGCTGCCCAACCCGGCCGGATTCACCGACCTGCTCAGCCTGGCCGATGCCGACGAGCTGCTCAGCCGGCGCGGCCTGCGTACCCCGTTCCTGCGGGTGGCGAAGGACGGCCAGTTGGTGCCGGCGGCGCGGTACACCGGCGGTGGCGGCGCGGGCGCCGAGATCGACGACCAGGTCCTCGACGAGAAGGTCCTGGCGCTGTACGCCGACGGCGCGACCCTGGTTTTGCAGGGCCTGCACCGGACCTGGCCGGCGTTGGTCGACCTCGCCCGGGAGCTGGGCACCGTCCTGGCCCAGCCGTTGCAGGTCAACGCCTATCTGACCCCGGCCGGCAGTCAGGGTTTCGCCACCCACTACGACACCCACGACGTCTTCGTTCTCCAGGTCGACGGCCGCAAGCACTGGCGGATCCACCCGCCGGTGCTGCCCGACCCGCTGGAGAAGCAGCCCTGGGGCGGCCGGGCCGACGAGGTCTCGGCCGTCGCCGAGGGGCGGCCCGCGCTGGACGTGGTGCTCGAACCGGGCGACGCGCTCTACCTGCCCCGCGGCTGGCTGCACAGCGCGCAGGCGCAGGAGTCCAGCTCGCTGCACCTGACCGTGGGCATCCGGGCGCTGACCCGGTACGCCCTGGTCGAGGAGTTGCTGGCGCTCGCCGCCGAGGACCCCAGGTTGCGTGCCGGGCTGCCCTTCGGGGTCGACGTAGCCGACCCGGACGCCATCGAGTCGGAGCTGACCGAGACGGTGGAGGCGCTGCGCGACTGGCTGCTGCGGGCCGACCCGGCCGCGGTGGCCGCCCGGTTGCGCGGGCGGGCCTGGCCGGCCGCCCGGCCGGCGCCGATCCGCCCGCTCGCCCAGGCCGCCGCCCTGGCCGCGCTCGGCCCGGACAGCCGGGTCGCGGTCCGGGCCGGACTGCGCTGGCAGCTCACCGGAACCGGGGACGGGAAGGTGGCGCTGCGCCTCTTCGACCGCACCATCACGCTGCCGGGGACCTGCGAGCCGGCGCTGCGGGCCGTGCTCACCGGCGAGGTCACCCGGGTCGGTGACCTGCCCGGCCTGGACGACGACGCGGACCGTCTGGTGCTGGCTCGGCGCCTGCTCAGGGAGGCCGTGCTCACCCCGCCCTGACCTGTGTGATGGAGGCGAGGCGGATGCAGGTGGCGGTGTGCGGTCCGGCGCGGGCCACGCCAGCGGAGCTGGCGCACGCCCGGCGGGTCGGGGAACTGCTGGCCGAGCGCGGGATCACCGTGCTCTGCGGCGGAGGTGGCGGGGTGATGGCCGCCGTCGCCGCCGGCGCCCGCGCCCGCGACGGCCTGGTCATCGGGGTGCGCCCCGACGACGGCACCGACCCCGGCCGCGCCGAGGTGTCGGCTTACCTGGTCACGAACATGGGACAGGCCCGCAACGCGATCCTGGTGTGGAGCGCGGACGCGGTGATCGCCGTCGGCGGATCCTGGGGCACGCTCAGCGAGGTGGCCCTGGCCCTGCGCCGGGGCGGCATACCGGTGGTGGTGCTCGGTGGTTGGCGGATTGTCGACGCCGACGGCCATTCGGTGCCCGGCCCGGTCCACGTCGACACCCCCGCGGAGGCGGTCCGCGCCGCCGTCGCGACCCTGGCGTGATCGACTCGCGTTGCGGCAATCCGCGCTCTCCTGAAGTGGCGAGAGCGCGGATTGCCGCACGTCGAGTGGATCAGCCGGTGGACGCCCGGTGCGCGGCGGCGAGGCGCTTCGGGGCGCGGGCGTACCACGCCTCGGTGATCAGCTCGGTCAGCTCGGGCACGCCGATCCGGTCCAGCCGGACCAGCACCGCCGGGTACCCGTCGAAGTGCGGAATGGTGAAGTAGAGCGCCGGGTCGTCGGCGAGCAGCGCCTCCTTCGCGCCCAGGTCGGGCACCCGCGCGCCGAGCACCGGGCCGTCCGGGACGGCGTCGCCCAGGGCCGCCCGGTCGCCCGCGCGCAGCGGCCGGTCCCAGACGAAGAGCTTGTCGCACACCCGCCAGGCGGGCAGGTCGTCGTGGCTGCCCCGCTCGGTGGTCTCCGGCAGGGCGAGCGCGATCCGGCGTACGTCGTCCCAGGTGGCCATGGGCCGACCATACGCCGCTCCACCGACTGGATCGTCCCGAATGGATCTTGCCAAGGTGGCGGGTGCGGGCCGTCGCCGAGCGGCACGACCGGCACCTGGACCGGCTCGCGGAGCGGTGCGAGGTCACCGTGAGCTCGACAGACGCGCCTCACGCCGCGGTGGGGACCGCCGGCTCCGGCGCCGGACGGTCCGACCGTGACCGGGCCAGCAGCAGCGGCCCGACCGTGAGCACCAGGCAGGCCACCGCCATCACCAGCAGCGCCGGGGTCAACTCCAGCAGCGCCACCGACCAGCCGCCGAGCAGCGCCCCCACCGGCAGGCCGAGGAACGCCACCGAACCCGCGATGCCCAGCACCCGGGTCTGCAACGACTCCGGCACCCGCTCGTAGAGGGCCGCGCCGAGCAGCGGGTTCACCGCCGCGATCGCGATACCGGACAGGAAGGTCACGCCGAGCACCACGGCGAGGTGGTCGCTGAGGGCGAGCGCCAGCAGCCGGGGCGCGCCGCTGAGGGTCAGGCCCAGGGCGAAGGTGAGCCGGCGGGGCAGGCGCGTGCCAGCCACGGTGAAGAGCAGGTTGCCCAGCAGCGCCCCGCCGGAGAAGGCACCCAGCAGCAGGCCGAAACCGGCCGGGTCGCCGAGCACCCGGTCGACCCAGAGCGGGATCCACACGGCGACGCTGGCGTTGGCGAACATGTTCGACACCGAGACCACCACCAGCATGGTCAGCAGCACCCGGTCGGTACGCAGGTGGCCGAACCCGCCGCGCAGCGCGCGCAGGTAGCTCTCCCGGGGGGCAGGGTGCGTGGGCGCGGGCGGGCGGACCAGCGCGCCGATCAGCAGCGCGCAGACCGCGAACGTGGCCGCGTCGATCCAGATCGCCCGGGTCACCCCGACCCAGTCGATGAGCAGCCCGCCGAGCACCGCGCCGAACAGCGTCATGCCCCGGGTCAGCCCGTCGTAGGCGGAGGTGAGCCGGATCAGCGGCACCCCCGCCCGCTCGGCGGCCGGCTTGAACAGCACGTGCTTGACCCGGTCGCCGATGCCGCGCAGCCCGCCGGCCACCGCCACCAGGCCCAGCAGGGCGCCGAACCCGAGCCAGGGGGCCAGCGCCACCACCGCCATCGCCGCCGCGCTGGCCGCGTCCACCGCGACCGCCGTACGGCGCACCCCGAACCGGTCCGCCCACGGGGTGGCGAGGGCGCTGGAGAGCATGTACGGCAGCGTCTCGGCCGCCGCGACCAGGCCCATCCGGGTCGGGCTGCCGGTGGTCTGCAGCACCAGCCACGGGATCGCCACCACGGAGATCCGGGTGCCCAGGTTGGACAGCAGGTCCGCGCCGACCAGGGTGTAGAGCTCCCGGCGCGGGGTCATGCCGGGGCCTGCCCGGTGTACGGCTCCCGGCGGGGGGTCACGCCGAACTCCCGATCACGGTTCCCACCGACTCCGTGTCGGCCGGGTGGGCGGCCGCGTACCGGGCCCGCAGGGCGCGTTTGTCCACCTTGGCCGAGCGGTTCAGGGGCAACGCGTCGACGAACTCCACCCCGCCGGGTGCCCAGGTGTCGCTCAGCTCCCGGGTCACCAGCGCGATCAGCTCCGCCCCGGTCACCGCCGCGCCCGGCGCCGGCACCACGTACGCGTACGGCAGCTCCCCGGCCACCGGGTCCGGTACGCCGATCACGGCGGCGGCGCGTACCTCGGGGTGGGCGGCGAGCACGTCCTCGATCGGGCGGGAGTAGATCGGCCAGCTCCGCTGCCGAGTGAGGATCCGGTCCTGGAGCCGGTCGACCAGGTAGAGGTAGCCGTCGTCGTCCAGGTGGCCGATGTCGCGGGTGCGTACCCAGCCGTCGACCAGCGTCTCGGCGGTCAGCTCGGGCTGGCCGTGGTAGCCGGCGAAGCTGAGCTTCGTGCGGACCCACACCTCGCCGTCCGCGCCGGCCGGCAGCACCCGGCGCTCACCGTCGCGGATCTCCACCGTCACGTCCCCGTACGGCCGGCCGCAGGAGCGCAGCCGCTCCGGATGCTCCGGGTCCTCGGTCAGCCCGGGCAGCGCGCAGATCACCACCGCCTCGCTGAGCCCGTAGACGATGCGCAGGCACGGGCCGAAGCGGGCGATCGCCTGGCGCAGCCGGGCCGGTGCGGCGGGGCCGGCGCCCACGTTGAACATGAACATGGCGGAGAAGTCGGCCCCCTCCAGGGCCGGGTGGTCGAGCACCTCGTAGAGCATCGGCGGGGTGACGAAGGTGGAGGTGAGCCGCTCGGCGTCCACGGTCCGGATGAACGCCGCCGGGTCCCACCGCTCACGCAGGAACAGCACCCCGCCGGTGAACAGGTTGAACAGGGTGGTGATCTGTCCGCTGGCCAGCCACATCGGCGAGTGTGACAGGTGCCGCAGCAGCGGAAAGCCGGCCGCCCGGAAGTCTGCGGCCAGGGCCAGGATCTGCTGGTAGAAGCTCTCCCGGTGGTGCACCAGCTTGGGCGTGCCGGTGGTCCCGCTGGTCTGCAGGAACGACTCCGGCGCGGGCACCGCGTCGGGCAGCTCCGGCGGCTCGCCGCCGGCCACGGTGAGGTCCGGGCCCGCGCCGCCCGGGCCGAGGCAGAGCACCGGTACACCGGGCAGCCCGGCGGCGATCTCCGGTCCGACCGAGTCGCCGTCCCGGGCGTCGTGGACGAAGGCGTCCGGGCGCGCGAGGGCGACGAACTCGTCGACCTCCCGGCGGGAGGTCACCGGGGCGACCCACATGGTCCGGCAGCCCAGCAGGTGCAGGGCGAGCTGGAGCAGCGGGCCCTCGACCGCGTTGCCGAGCATCACCAGCACCGCGTCGCCGGGGCGTACGCCGTGTCGCAGCAGCGCGCCGGCCAGGCCGCGTACCTCGGCGGCGACCTCCCGGTAGGTCAGCCGTCGGCCGCCGCCCACCAGCGCCTCCCGGTCGCCGAAGCCGGCGAACAGATCGAGCGCGCGGTGCACGTAGGACGTCGGTCGGTCGGCGCCGTGAGTCATCGCAGTGCCCCCATCGTGATCGGCCGACAGGCCCGGCGGGGATCCGCCCGCAGGCCGCCGAGGACAGCGTCCGGGCAGGTCAGAGCCAGGACGCGACGACAGGTGCCAGGGTCGGCGACCGCACCGCCGCCGGTTCGAGCGTAGGCACCCGGCGTCGGGGTGGGACAGAGCCGAACGGCGTCCGCCGGCACCCCGAGGACATTTGATCATGTCGATCAGGTCGATTGACGCTCGTCTTGGTGGACGGTTAGTTTCCGCTCCATCACCCGAGCACGTCCGTCGATCCGACGGTGCTCGGGGCTGCCGACGATGGAGGATCAATGCCGACCCCGAAGAGATGGCACGTGATAGCTTCCGCCGCCACGCTGTTGATCGCCGGTACCCCGGCGGTCACCGCGAGCGCCGGCCCCGCCGACACCGACAGCGCCCGGCGCGGGCGCACCGAATGGGCGGCCAGCTGGGCCGCCGCGGTGACCCGCGGCAACACCGTGGGCCTGACCAACACCGGCCTGAACAACCAGAGCATCCGGATGACCGTGCAGACCACCGTCGGCGGCGACCGGCTGCGGGTCCGGCTGACCAACCTCTACGGCGAGCAGGCCGTGCAGGTCGGCCACGCCACCGTCGCCCGGCCCGTCGCCGCGACCGAGGACCGGTCCGACATCGACCCCGCCACCGTCCGGGAACTCACCTTCTCCGGCGCCACCTCGGCCACCATCAACCGGGGTGCCGAACTGCTCAGCGACCCGCTGGACTTCCCGGTCGACGAGCAGGAGGACCTGGTCGTCACCCTGTACTTCCCGGTGCTCACCGGCCCGGTCTCGTTCCACGGCCAGTCCCGGGTGACCAACTTCATCGGCGCCACCGACCTGACCACCGCCGCCGACGGCGCGGGCTTCACCATCAAGCCGAACTGCTGCTGGATGTTCCTGTCCGGTATCGACGTGGAGCGCCGGATGAGTCCCGGCTCGGTGGTCGTCCTCGGTGACTCCATCGGCGACGGCAACGGCAGCACCGTCAACGAGGACCGGCGCTGGCCGGACCTGCTCGCCGCGCGGCTCATCGACGCCCGCCCGGAGGTCCGCACCCCGGGCGTGCTGAACATGAGCCTCTCCGGCAACCGGCTCAACCACGAGGGCCCGGAGCCCGGCGCGGGCGGCTTCCCCGGCTACAACGAGCTGGGCCCGAACGCCCTGGCCCGGCTCAACGAGGACGTCTTCCCGCAGACCGGGGTGCGCACCCTCATCACCCACCTCGGCATCAACGACATCTGGATGAACGGTGACAGCGCGGAGAGCATCATCGCCGCCCTGCGCCAGATCAACCAGCAGGCCAGGGAGCGCGGCCTGACCAGCCTGGTCGGCACCATCACCCCGTACGAGGGCAACGGCGGACCGGGGGTGTGGACGGAGGAGAAGGAGGCCACCCGGCAGGCGGTGAACGCCTGGCTGCGCGGCGCGGGCGCGGCGGAGTTCGACGGCGTGCTCGACTTCGACGCCGTGCTGCGCGACCCGGAGCGCCCGAGCCGGCTGCTGCCGGCGTACGACGCCGGGGACCACATCCACCCGAATGACAGCGGCGCGCAGGCCATGGCGGACGCCGTACCGTTGCGACTGCTCGGTCTGTGACAACGGTGGGGGCGGCGCCGGCACCGCGCCGCCCCCACCACCGAATCCTGGGGAAGGATGCAGCCATGGACGTCGATGAGATCCTGACCGGGCTGTACAGCGAGCCGGGCCGACAGAACCCCTATCCGTGGTACGCGGCCCTGCACGGGCACGGGCCGATCAACACCATCCCGACCCGCGCCGAGCACAGCACCATCACCGCAGTGGCCGGCGGGTACGACCTGGTCGACCAGGTGCTGCGCGACCCGGGGTGGTACAAGGGCTACCCGCCGGGTTGGGAGCAGCAGGAGATTCTGCGCACCTTCCTCAGCTCGATGATGTTCATCAACCCGCCCGACCACACCCGGATGCGGGCGGTCTTCGCGAAGACCTTCACCCCGCGCCGGCTCGGCGCGTTGGAGCCGGTCGTCGTCCGGGTCGTCGAGGAACGGCTGGACCGGATGGCCGAGGCGGGCGCGGGCGGCGCCGAGGTGGACTTCGTCGCCGACTTCGCGTATCCGGTGCCGGCGCTGGTGATGGCCGAGTTCATCGGCCTGCCCGAGGCGGACCTGTCCTGGTACCGGCAGCGGGTCGACTGGATCGACGAGTACATGGACGTCGCCGGCAAGACCCCGGAACGGCTGGCGCGGGCCAACCGGGCCGCCGAGGAGCTGCGCGTCTACTACCGCGACCTGATCGCCCACCGGCGGCGGCAGCCCGGCGAGGACCTGATCAGCGGGCTGGTCGAGGTGCTGGACGCCGGCGGCGTGGAGCTGACCGAGGAGGAGCTGATCAGCAACCTGATCGTGCTCTTCAACGCCAGCTTCGTCACCACCGTCTACATGTTCAGCAACGGCCTGCCGCTGCTGCTGGCCCACCCCGACGTGGTCGCCGCGCTGCCCGGCGACGACGCCCTCGCGCGGGGCTGCGTGGACGAGATCCTGCGGATGGAGAGCCCGGTGCACTTTCTGGCCCGCTCCGCGCCACGCGACACCGAGCTGGGCGGCGTGCCGGTCAAGGCGGACGAGAACGTGCTGCTGCTGATCGCCGCGGCCAACCGCGACCCGGCCCGCTTCCCGGACCCGGACCGGTTCGACCCGCACCGGGACGGCCCGCCGTCGCTCGCCTTCGGGGTCGGGCTGCACTTCTGCCTCGGCTCGGCGGTGTCCAAGCTGGAGGGGCGGTTGGCGCTGCCCCGGCTCTTCGCCCGCTTTCCGCGGCTGGCGATCAGCCGGACGCCGACGTACAGCGGCAGCCTCTTCCTGCGCGGCATCGACAAGCTCTTCGTCACCACCGGCAGCTAGGAGACCACGATGGCACTCGACCCGCAGGTGGTCGCGTGGCGGGCCGCGCGCGCGACCGCCGGCACCGTACCGCTCTACACCCAGACCCTGGCCGAGGCCCGCGCCGCCGACCTCGCCGCGATCCGCGCCGGCTCCGGCGCGGTCGAGCCGGTCCACGAGGTACGCGACGCGCAGGTCCCCGGCCCGGACGGGCCGCTGCCGGTGCGGATCCACCGGCCCGCCGGGGGCGGCCCGCTGCCCACCCTGGTCTACTTCTTCGGCGGCGGCTGGACGCTGGGCAGCGTGGACACTGCCGACGCGATCTGCCGCCGGCTGGTCAACACCGCCGGCTGCCAGACCCTGACCGTCGGCTACCGGCTGGCTCCAGAGCACCGCTTCCCGGCGGCCGTGGACGACTGCTACGCGGCGCTGCGCTGGCTGGTTGCGCACGCCGACGAGGTCGGCGCCGACCCGGACCGGCTCGCGGTCGGCGGGGACAGCGCCGGCGGCAACCTCGCCGCCGCGGTCACCCTGCTGGCCCGCGCCGACGGCGGCCCCGGGCTCGTCGCCCAGCTGCTGGTCTACCCGAACGCCGACCAACGGCCCGGCCCGGCCCCGGCCGACGAGGACCCACTGCTGTTCAACCGGCACTCCGTCGCCTGGTACCGGCAGCACTACCTGGCCGACCCGGCCGACGCGGCCCACCCGCTCGCCTCGCCGCTGCTCGCCGAGGACCTCTCCGGGTTGCCCCCGGCGCTGGTCATTACCGCCGAGCACGACCCGCTGCGCGACGAGGGGGAGCGGTACGCGGCCCGGCTGCGGGAGGCTGGTGTCCCGACCGAGCTGACCCGCTACGACGGGATGATCCACGGCTTCTTCGCCATGCCCGGGGTCTTCGACGCCGGGCGGCAGGCCCAGGAGCAGGCGGCCGCCTTCCTGCGCGACCGGTTCGGGCTGACCCCGGTCGGGGCCGCTGCGGCGAGGGACGGTGCCCGGCATGGCTGAGCCCGGCGTGGTCGAACCGCCGGCCCCGAACGGTCAGGCTCCGATCGCCGCCGACGGCCGCGCCGCGGCGGCATTCGTTGCGCCCGCCAGCCTGGCCGACTTCGCCGAGCTGGCCCGGGCGGTGTTGCCCGCGGCGGTGTCGGACTTCATCGACGGCGGCAGCGGCACGGAGACCACCCTCGCCGCCAACCGGGCCGCGCTGGACCGGGTGGCGGTGCTGCCCCGGGTGCTGACCGGCGTGGACAGCCCGCGCACCGAGGCGGCGCTGCCCGGCGGCCGGTACGCCATGCCGGTCGCGGTGGCGCCGATGGCGTACCAGAAACTGCTGCACCTGGACGGCGAGCCGGGCCTGGCGGCGGCCGCCCGCGCGGCCGGCGTGCCCTACGTGGCGAGCACCCTGGGCAGCACGCCGATCGAGGAGGTGGCCGCGGCCGGCGGCCCGGTCTGGTTCCAGCTCTACTGGCTGCGCGACCGGGGCATGGTCGCCGACCTGGTGGACCGGGCGCAGGCGGCCGGCTGCACGGCGCTGATGGTGACCGTGGACGTGCCGGTGCTCGGCCGGCGGCTGCGCGACGTGCGCAACGGCTTCGCGCTGCCACCGCACGTCACCGCCGCGAACCTGCCCGGTGGCCGCGACGACCTGGCCCACCAGGGCACCCCCGGGGTGTCCGCGGTGGCGGTGCACACCGGCGCGGTCTTCGCCCCCGCGCTGAGCTGGGCCGACCTGGCCTGGCTGCGGGAGCGTACCCCGCTGCCGCTGCTGGTCAAGGGCCTGCTCGACCCCCGGGACGCGGTGCGCGCGGCGGAGGTCGGGGTGGACGCCGTGGTGGTCTCCAACCACGGTGGGCGGCAGCTCGACGGGGCCCCGGCCACCGCCACGGTGCTGCCCGAGGTGGTCGCAGCGGTGGGACAGCGGTGCGGGGTGCTGCTGGACAGCGGGGTGCGTGGGGGCACCGACGTGCTGCGCGCCCTCGCCCTCGGCGCCGACGGCGTGCTGGTCGGCCGGCCCCTGCTCTGGGCCCTGGCGGCCGGCGGCCGGGCCGGTGCCGAGGCGGCGCTGGCGCTGCTCGCCGCCGAGCTGCGCGACGCGCTCACCCTCGCCGGCTGCGCCGACCCGGCGGCGGCGCGGCAGCTGCGCACCCTGATCGGAGGCTGACCGTGGAGCCGGTGGACCTGACCGTGGCGGCCCTGCACGCCAGCATCGACGACCCCGCGCTGAACTCGATGAACTTCCTCAACGAGGTGGCGCAGCACTACCCGGACGCGGTTTCCCTCGCCGCCGGGCGGCCGTACGAGGAGTTCTTCGATGCCGGGGTGCTGCCCGGGCACCTGGACACCTTCCGCAGGCATCTCGCTGAAGATCTCGGGCTGAGCCCGGCCCAGGTCGACCGGACCCTGCTCCAGTACGGCCGGACCAAGGGCATCGTGCACCACCTGATCGCCCGTAACCTCGCGGTGGACGAGGGGATCACCGTCGACCCCGAGACGATCGTGGTGACCGTCGGCTGCCAGGAGGCGATGTTCCTGGTGCTGCGGGCGCTACGGGCCGGGCCGGCGGACGTGCTGCTCGCCGTCGCCCCCACGTACGTCGGGCTGACCGGGGCCGCCCGCCTGGTCGACCTGCCGGTGCGCCCGGTCGCCGGTGGCCCGGCCGGGATCGACCTGGCCGACCTGCGGGAGCAGCTGCGCCGGGCCCGGGCCGAGGGGCTGCGCCCGCGCGCCTGCTACGTGATGCCCGACTTCGCCAACCCCTCCGGCGTCAGCATGGACCTGGCGCAGCGGCGGCGGCTGCTCGATCTCGCCGCGGCGGAGGAGCTGCTGCTGATCGAGGACAACCCGTACGGCCTCTTCCCGGCCGGGGACGCCGAGCGGCGGCCCACCCTCAAGGCGCTGGACACCCGCCGCCGGGTGGTCTATCTCGGCTCGTTCGCCAAGACCGTGCTGCCCGGCGCCCGGGTGGGGTACGTGGTCGCCGACCAGCGGGTGGCCGGGTCGGACGGGTCGGTCGGGCCGCTCGCCGACCAGCTCGCCAAGATCAAGAGTATGGTGACCGTGAACACCTCGCCGATTGCGCAGGCGGTGGTCGGCGGGGCGCTGCTGGCCCACGACTGTTCGCTGGTCGCGGCCACCGTGCGGGAGCGGGCCGCGTACGCCCGCAACCTGCGGCACATGGTGGACGGTCTGGCCCGCCGGTTCCCGGCCGGCGGCCCGGTGCGGTGGAACGTCCCCGCCGGCGGCTTCTTCGTGGTGGTGACCGTGCCGTTCGCGGTGGACGATGCCCTGCTGCACCGTTCCGCCCGCGAGTACGGCGTGCTCTGGACCCCGATGGCCCACTTCTACGACGACGGCGCGACGGTGAACGCACTGCGGCTGTCGGTCAGTGCGGTGACCCCGGACCAGATCGACCTCGGGCTGGACCGGCTCGCCGCGCTGGTCGCCGACGAACTGGCGGAGCCGGCCACCATCGTCACTGGCGGTGCGGCCCGCTGATCTCGCCGGACCCGCGCGGGATCAGCCGGGTCGCCACGAGGTGCGTACGCGGCCGCCACTGCTCGCCGTCCAGCCGTCGGAAGATCAGCGACGCGGCCACCCGGCCCATCTCGGACGGGTCCTGCGCGATCACCGTGACCGCCGGTTGCAGAAGGTCGGCGAGGGGGAAGTCGTCGAAGCCGACCAGCGCCACCTCGTGCTGCCGGCCGAGCTGTTGCAGGGTGCGGATCGCGCCGATGGTGACGAGGTTCTGCGAGGTGAAGAGAGCGGTGGGTGGGGAGTCGCCAGCGAGCAGCCGACGTACGGCCGCCGCGGACCCGTGCTCGGTGTGCAGGTCGTGGACGGCGGCGGCCGGCCGGATGCCGTGCTCGGCGAGGGCCTCCCGGAACCCCTGGAAACGCTCGCGGGCGGTGGCGATCGTCTGCAGGTCACCCAGGTACGCGATGTCGCGGTGCCCGTGCGCGGCCAGATGGTGGACGGCGGACGCGGCACCCCGGAGGTTGTCGGCGAGGACCGCGTCGACCGGCAGGCCGACCGGCGGCCGGTCGACGAAGACGACCGGCGTGCCGGCGCTCACCTCCCCGGCGAGGTAACTCTGGTCGTCGCTGGCCGGAACGACGACCAGGGCGTCGGCCTGCCGCATGGTGAAGGCGTGGATGAGATCGCGCTCCCGCTCCGGGCTCTCGTCGACGCTGCCCGCGAAAATCAGCACGCCCCGCTCCCGCGCGGCGTCCTCCAGGGCCCGGTGCAGGGCGGCGGAGAACGGGTTGGCCAGGTCCTCCAGAACCGCGGCGATGGCCGCGCTGCGGCCGCTGGACCGCCGCAGGCTGCTCGCGGTGAAGTTCGGCCGGTAGTCCAGCTGCGTGATCGCCCGGCGCACCGCGGCCAGCTTCGGCGGCGAGACCCCGGCCTCCCCGTTGACCACCCGGGAGACGGTCTTCGTGCTCACGCCGGCGAGCAGCGCGACGTCCCGGAGCGTGGGCCGGGCCTTGACGCCGGTCGGCGGGGCGGAGGCGGCAGCGTGCATGGGCGCTCCTACCGGAGGGGGATGGTGCGATGGCGGGGGGGGGGAAAAAACCGGGCGTGGACCCCCCCCGAGAGGATCTAACTCCCCATTCGCCCCCCCCCCCCCCTCACCTCTCCCGCCCGTTGGTCAA